>QHXG01000410.1 GCA_003222845.1 Acidobacteriota bacterium
AACAAAATACTCCGGAGTTGAAGACCAATGACATTCGGGTCCTCCTGGAAGATCGGCAAGGCGCGCTCTGGATTGGCACAACCGATGGTTTGGTTCGACTCATGGATGCAAAGTTCACGGCGTTCACTACTCGAGACGGGTTACCGAGCAACGTCATCGATGCTTTATGCGAGGGCTACGATGACTCGCTTTGGGTGGCGACCGCCGCGGGAATCGCGCGCTTCGGCGACAACGCCTTCACCGCCCGATCGGAGTTTCCCGGCAATGGTGTCCGGGCTTTATTTGCAGATCGGGAAGGTGCCCTCTGGATTGGCTCGTCCGAGGGCCTGGCTCGCTACAAAAACGGAGCAGTCGCCAAATACACCGTGCAAGATGGCCTGGCCAATAACAGCGTGGTTTCGATCGATCAGGACCAGGACGGCCGCCTGTGGATCGGCACAGCAAATGGCCTAAGTCAGCTTGAGGGTGACCGGTTCCTTACCTACATAACGCGTGACGGGCTGCCGAGCAATCGGATTATTTCGCTGGCGGTAGATCGCGAGGGCAGCGTATGGATCGGCACAGGTGGGGGCTTGAGTCGATTCGCAAATAACCATTTTTCCAACTTTCGCGTCGGCGATGGACTGGCAAACGAAATCATTCTCTCGATCTTTCAGGATCGCGAAGGCAGCCTGTGGATTGGCACTGAGTCAGCCGGTCTAAGTCTGTTGAAGGACAAGAAATTTACTACTTACACAGTCAGGGAGGGACTTGGCAGCGATTTGGTCAAGTCGATCTACGAGGATCGGAGAGGTAACATTTGGATCGGAACGAACGGCGGCGGCTTGAATCTCTTGAAAGATGGTAAGTTAACCACCTACACAACCGCCGACGGCTTATCCAGCAACGTCGTCCTGGCTTTGTTCGGTGATGGCGACGATAATCTCTGGGTCGGCACTCCTGACGGATTGAATCGATTCAGGGATGGAAAGTTCAAAACATTTACTTCTGCCGACGGACTAGCCAATGATTTCGTTCGATCAATCTACGCCGACCACAGCGGCAACCTCTGGATCGGCACCCGCGGTGGGTTAAGTCGCCTGAGACGCGGACACTTCGACATCTACACAACCGCAGATGGGTTGCCTAATGACTTTGTAGGAACAATCTATGAAGACGTGCAGAGCAACATTTGGATCGGGACACTGGGCGGGTTAAGCAAGTTTACAGACGAAAAGTTTACTACCTATACCACTCGCGACGGGTTGTCGAGCGAGGTCGTGATTTCGCTTCACGAGGACGCCGATGGTGCGCTGTGGATTGGCACCAGCGGCGGCGGACTGAATCGGCTCAAGCAAGGAAAGTTCACTGTCTACACCACGCGAAACGGGCTGCCCGATGACGTCGTTTATAGCATTCTCGAAGACCGCCAAAACAGCCTTTGGTTAAGTTCTAACAAGGGCATTTTTCGCGTCAACAAAAAGGAGCTGGACGACTTTGCAAATGGGACCGTCGGGTCGATCACTCCCGTGCTTTATGGGCCCGCGGACGGAATGATTACGCGAGAGTGCACCGGTGGCGGGCATCCAGCAGGCTGGCGAAGCGCTGACGGCAAACTGTGGTTTTCGACCATCAAGGGTGTGGCGATGATCGATCCGGAAAAGATCAAGCTAAACGATCAGCCACCGCCGGTTGCTATCGAAGAGATCAGGGTCGATGACGAATCGATTACCCCGAGTCAAACTATTGAGCTGTCTCCGGGCAAGAGCCGTCTTGATTTTTATTACACGGCGCTCAGTTTCGTCGCCCCTGAAAGAGTCAGGTTTAAATACAAGCTTGAAGGATTTGATAGCGACTGGGTTGATGGCGGGACGCGCCGGATTGCCTACTATACAAATCTGCGCCCCGGCCGCTATAAATTCCGCGTGATCGCTTCGAACAATGATGGCTTGTGGAGCCCTACCGGCGCCGCCTTCGATCTTTATCTGAAGCCACACTTCTACCAAACGTATTGGTTCTATGCGCTCTGTACTCTTGTCCTGGCTATACTCGTCTGGCAGCTTTATCGATTACGTCTTAAGCGGGTAGAGTCGCAATTTGCGGCGGTACTGGCTGAGCGGAATCGCATTGCTCGCGAGATTCACGATAACCTGGCGCAGGAGATGCTGGGCATCTCGGTACAGTTGGAAGTGGTGGCGCGCACGATGCCTGCTTCCGCGGAGCTGGCGAAGACTCACCTGGACCGCGTAAGAATTTTGGTGCGTCACGGAATCGCGGAAGCCCGCCGCTATGTTTGGGATCTAAGATCGCAAGCACTTGATAAAACCGATCTGCCGGCGGCCCTGAGTGACACCGCGAGGCGCCTGACAACTGAGACCGCAGTTCAGGCCAAAGTCGAAGTCAGCGGCACATTCCGGCCGCTCAGCCCGCTGATTGAGGGCAATCTTCTGCGAATCGGACAGGAAGCCATCAATAATGCGGTGAGACATGCACAGGCTCGAAACATTCTCATTGACTTGAGATTTGATGCGAGGTGCGTCCAACTAAGTGTGCGAGACGACGGACATGGTTTCTATTATGAGGAGTCGCAGAATGGCGATGCAAAACACTTTGGCCTGGTCGGCATGCAGGAACGTGCGGTGCGGATTGGCGGCTCGCTGAAAGTAAATAGTCGTGAAGGCGAAGGAACGGAGATCATCGTTAACGTACCGATCAGTGGTTGAGCTGCAATCAAAACTGCTGGGTGAGTTTTCGGCTATGCCGCCCGATGTGCGGAAGGCCTCTGGCCTTCCGGCAATGCGTAGGAAAATAGTTGGGGCTACGCCCCGAGCCGGGCATAGCCCAAGACCATTAAAGGCAGTTTCCGGAAGGCCGGAGGCCTTCCGCACATCAGACGGCAAAGCCTTTTCGATGGAGCCACCGGGCTCTCGGGATAACCTCCGGGCGTTCTTATGAATGACAGCCCGATCAAAATCATGGTGATTGACGACCAGGCCGTCGTGCGCCAGGGTTTCGTCGCTCTCATTAACACCGTCTCCGATATGGTTGTGGTTGCGGAAGGCACTAACGGCAAACAGGCCATCGAACTCTATCGGCAGCATCGGCCCGACGTCACGTTAATGGACTTACGGATGCCGCAATTGAGCGGAGTTGAAGCGATCACGGCCATTCGAAAGGAATTCCGGGACGCTCGTCTGATCGTGCTTACTACCTATGACGGCGACGAGGATATATATCGTTCATTGCAGGCTGGAGCTCAGGGTTACTTGCTAAAGGACGTGTTCTTCGAGGAATTGGAAGACGCTATTCGTAAGGTGCATGCCGGGTCGCGATGGATTCCGGCGCAGGTGGCCGAGCGGCTGGCAGAGAGAATGGGGAGTTCTGATCTTACCGGGCGAGAGATTGAAGTGCTCGAACAGATCGTGGCCGGCAATAGTAATAAAGCAATCGCTAATCGGCTGAATATCAGCGAAGCAACCGTCAAGAGTCACATCAATAGTATTCTCAGCAAGCTGGGTGTGAGCGATCGAACACAGGCGGCTACTACCGCCTTACAGCGCGGCCTGGTTCACCTGCGATAGTCGCGCGGTAGCCAACAAGGAATCAGCCACAGATAAATACGGATGACACAGATCAGTATCCGAACGCGAACAAGCCTAATCGCGCTGTTCTGATCTGCGTTTATCCGTGTAAATCTGTGGCTCGCTTCGTGTCGTCTCAAACTAAAGTTGTAGACAAAGACCCATCGACAGGCTCATGACAGCAGAAAAACGTCATGCTACTTTCCCTTCCGTAGTTACCATTTTCCCGGTCAAGGGTTCGTTGAGTCAGAGGTCTCGTATTCCTACCTAACTTGTTGCACAACTAACGACCACTGATTCATGTAATCGAGCCCGCGACCGGGCCCTAAATTAGTTCGTAAGCAATAATGGCCCTGTTGCAAGTTTAGTCTTCATTCGATCTGTATTGTAAGTCTCTAGTTAACTCAGTTTGGAGTGAGTTCGCAGGAACTCGAAAGCACGTGCCATGTTCGAGCCACTCAAACATTTTTATAAACGCATCTCCGTGTGGTTCTTGCTGGTCCTAAGCGGTTTCCTTTGCGCCAGCCCACACGCCTGGGCCCAGGGTTGAATTGCCGCACGTCAAAGCGCGCCCGTGATTGGCGTGCAATGCGCAGGCAGTGAAGTTTCTGGTTCGCACGATTCGGGTTTCCTCGATAGCGGGCGATGGCAAATCTCATTTGGCTTACGTAAACAGCGTTCCCATCGGCACTTCATCGGGACGGAGGAACAGACCCAACGCGCCATCGATGGGACCGAAGTTGTCAATAATATTTATCTGTTTGATGTAGCGTTGACCTATGCGGTCAGCCGGCGCTTCAATCTCACCGTGGCCGCGCCGCTCCAGCATGCAACCAGGCAGCGGGGTAGCTCCACGCAAATTTTTCATAGCTCGGGGATCGGTGACATTAGCGTAATGGGCCGGTTGTGGCTGCTCAAGCCGCCGAGCGAGTCCGGCCAGAATATTTCTTTCGGAGTTGGTTTGAAACTGCCGACAGGAAAACCGGGCCTGACGGATACAACGACGCTCGCCAATGGCACGCGGGTGACGTCGATTGTCGATCAGTCCATCCAACTGGGTGATGGCGGCTGGGGCATTCCCCTGGACATTCAGGCATACAAGCGGATTAAGAAGACGACGATCTATGCCTCAGGATCGTACCTGCTCAACCCGCGCGATACGAACGGAGTCAACACTGGAAGATCCCGCCCATCCGAAGCGATCATGTCGGTGTCGGATCAATACCTGGCTCGAGTAGGCATAGCTCGGCCTGTCCCTTACACTCGCCGCTTCGCCTTTACCCTCGGTTGGCGCATTGAAGGCGTCCCCGTACGGGATTTGATCGGTAAGAGTAATGGCTTCCGGCGACCGGGTTATGCGATGTCGGTCGAGTCTGGATTACAGTACTTCCGAGGCAGAGACACCTGGTCGCTGGCAGTGCCTGTAGCAGTGCGACGAAATCGAAAAAGAAGCGTCTCGGATATTCTAGTGGGTG
>QHXG01000843.1 GCA_003222845.1 Acidobacteriota bacterium
GCATGCCTTTGCCCGCGGGGACGGTTCGCCTCTACAAGAAAGACGACAAAGGCAATCAGCAATTCATCGGCGAAGACCGCATCGACCACACCCCGAAGGACGAGGACGTGCGCGTCAAAGTCGGCGATGCGTTCGATATCGTCGCCGAGCGTAAGCAGACCGATTACAAAGTGATTGCCCGGAATGTTTATGAGTACGCCTACGAAATCAAGATTCGCAATC
>QHXG01000845.1 GCA_003222845.1 Acidobacteriota bacterium
CGATCCAATGGCGAGCAAGTACGGCGCCCTCGATCGCCTGCGCAGTTGCGTGGCCATCGTTTATTCAAAGAAAGGCCGTGTCGCAATGGCTATCACCGTCGATGAAATGCCGGAAGTGTACTGGTCCGTTGATAATCCCGGCTACCTGCTGATGTCGCGTTTGTCGACGATTCTTATCGAAGGATTGCAATCGTCGCGATAGAAAATTAGCTGCTCTTTCAAGCGAATTCCAAAGGCTGATCGGGAGAATAGTCAATCCAGAATTTTGGATTGAAGGCTAGGTTTTCGGATCGATGAAGATTGCCCGAGAGATCTCTATGGTCAAAATCTGCGAGTTTTTTAGATCGGCTGATTATCTTTTTGCTTGGAACAATAAGTGCGTGATCCTCACATGAAACCATCATGTTTGTTAGGACGACCGGCAAATCTTCTCGGTAGTTTCTGTTCTAGCTAGCTTCGCCGCAGGCAGAAGCGCAGATATTCGCTGGTCGAGATCGCTCCTTATAGTATTGCTGTCAACTTCTAGAAACGTAGTTTCGATTCAAACTCTTTCAACTGGAGGAAACATGAAGAGACAAAGCCTTCTCGCAAACACTATCGCCTTAACACTCGGCATTCTCTTGATTATTGCTACAGCGGCTGTTAGTGCGCTAGGGCAGGCCGGCACTGCTACGGTTCGGGGGACAGTAACAGACCCGCAGGGCAATGTAGTGCCGGGCGCTACGGTGACACTTATTAATCCATCAACCAATGCGTCACGCACTACTACATCTAACAATGACGGAGTCTTTACTTTCGAGCAAGTCGCCGTTGGGGACTATCGGGTGGAGGTTGCAGCAAAGGGGTTCAAGAAAGCAGTTGTTACTGATGTACATGCGCTCGTTGCCAAAGTCACACCTGTTGACGTACGCGTTGAGATTGGAAACGTGACGGAGACGGTTACTGTGGCGTCAAGCATGGG
This sequence comes from Acidobacteriota bacterium, assembly GCA_003222845.1. Classification (GTDB taxonomy): domain Bacteria; phylum Acidobacteriota; class Blastocatellia; order Pyrinomonadales; family Pyrinomonadaceae; genus UBA11740. The sequence continues at coordinate 962 of QHXG01000845.1, forward strand.
CGAGGTCTTGGTGAACCGTGATGACGGAACGTTAGG
>QHXG01000844.1 GCA_003222845.1 Acidobacteriota bacterium
GAATAGCCTCATTATCGCTATTAGTTGCGTCATCGCTGTTGGTTTCGTCAACTTCGCTTGCCCAAAACTCACCCAATGCTCAAACGCTTGACGCGCGCGTCCGCGCGGAGATCACACCGTTCAAAGGCAAGGTTTACTTGTTCGCGAAGAACCTCGATACCGGCGAAACCTATTCCTTCAACGGCGACGAGCGGGTAAAGACCGCGAGCACGATCAAAATCGCCGTGATGATCGAAGCGTTCGCGCGGG
>QHXG01000050.1 GCA_003222845.1 Acidobacteriota bacterium
TCGGCCACGGCTCCCTCAGACTACACCAGCAGAAACGGCGCATTGGATTTTCCTGCGGGCACGGGCAATGCCACGATGACAATTTCAGTCCCGATTATTGGCGACACAATCGTTGAGCCTGATGAGACGTTCTTCGTCAATCTGGATCACCCTGACGGCGCAGACATCGTCGACGGGCAAGGTGTGGGCACGATCATTAACGACGACGGACCGACGCCGACACCAACGCCGACACCAACGCCGACACCAACGCCGACACCAATGCCGACACCAACGCCGACACCTACCCCGAACGCTACGCCTACGCCAACACCAACGCCGGCAAATTGCACGTTCACGATATCACCGCCAAGCGAGGTTTTGAGTCAAGACATGCATTTTGAAGAGAAGTTCCGTGTCGTCACACAGGCTGGCTGCACGTGGTTTCCTGTCTCTAATGTCCCCTGGATAGTCATAAAGGCATACAGTACAGACATCAGCACGGGTGTAGTTGACTATCGTGTAGAAGCCAACGAGGGCAGCTTCCGCTCAGGTTCTATCAGCGTTGGCGGACAATTGCATACAGTTTATCAAAACCCTACTGATTGTCCTGTAGAGCTTATAGAGCAGCTGCTATGCAGATGGTTCCCAGGAAGCTGCGGGGGTCCAAGTACCCGAGTCGGCTTGGTGAGCGTGTCACGGAACTTCCGCGACCAGGTACTTGCCAAAACTCCACGCGGCCAACGCTACACGCAGCTTTACTACAGGCTCTCAACCGAAGCCGTGGCCATCGTCATGCTCAACCCCATGCTCGTTCTGCGTTCGCGTGAAGTGATGGAACGATACATGCCCGTCGTCCAGTCAATGGTCGGCGGCGAGCAGGTGACGCTGACTGAAGGAGACATCGAAGAGATTGATGGCTTCCTGCGCTCCTTTGCGGAAAAGGGCGGTCCCGAATTTCGAGAGGCGCTAAAAGGCTTGCGCGAAGATTTACACGACCCGCAGGTGCATCGTGAATTCAATATCACGGTCACCGAAGGCCCGAAGCGCGAAGTTTCCGGGAAGCGCAGCCTTCAACCCGCCAAGGAGACGAGCCTGATGATTGCGCCGCTGGGCCTTCTTCTGTTCGCCTTTTATAGAATGAAGCTCGACCGCCGCAGGACGAGAAAACCCAACCTGAAACGATTGCTTTATGCGGCGATTCTCTTTTTAGTGGTTGGCGCACAGTGGCCGGTCACAAGCGGCAGCGGCAACCTGCGAAGTAGTCTGTCGGGGAAATGCCTCTCAGTGATCTCCGCGCCTCCGTGGTGCAGTTTTTTCTCAGCAATTTCAACACGAAGACAAGGAGACCACGGGGTTGGCACGGAGCAGAGTCGCCCTCTGCCCGCCAACGCGCGGACTGAAAACTCAAAACTGAAAACTGTCCAGGCGGTGGTGGTTTACTCAACCTATTTCGGAGGCATCAAGAATGAAGAAGGCAACAGCATTGCGGTAGACCCTGCGGGCAATATTTATGTCACAGGCTTTACCGATTCAATTAACTTCCCGTTGGTGAATGCCTCACAGCCGGCCTTCGGCGGAGGGCAGCAAGACGCCTTCGTCGCGAAGCTGGATCCCTCCGGCACTCATGTCTTGTACTCTACATACATCGGCGGGAACGGCCAGGACAACGGCACCAGCGTCGCTGTGGACAGCGCGGGGAATGCTTACATCACAGGTTTCACCGATTCGACTAACTTTCCGGTGAAAAATCCGTTGCAGTCGGCGAACAGGGGCACGTTCAATGCCTTCGTAGTTAAGCTGGATCCGGCTGGCGCTGTGCTCAACTCGACGCTGTTTGGCGGGAGTCAGAGCGAATACGGCAGCAGCATAGCAATAGACTCAACGGGCAATGTCTATGTGGCGGGACTTGCCACGTCTGCCGATATTCCAATCGCCAATGCTTTGCAGCCGGCGTCCGGCGGACTTGTCGACATCTTCGTCGCGAAGATTGACTCGTTGGGCGCTCACCTTATCTATTCCACTTATCTGGGCGGCAGCGGAATCGATGGCGCCAGCAGCATCGCCCTAGACTCTGCGGGTAATCTCTATCTGACGGGACTCACTTCCTCGCTGAACTTTCCCACAGTCAATGCTCTGCAAGCCAGTCACGGCGGAGGTCTATTCGACGCCTTTGTGACGAAGTTAAATTCGTCTGGCGGTCAGATTATGTACTCCACATTGCTGGGGGGCAATGGCGTAGATCGCGCGTTTCGAATCGCGGTGGACTCTGCTGGAAGCGCGTATGTAACCGGAGACACGGACTCGCCAAACTTCCCGGTGGCGAATGGATTCCAGCCAACCAGTGGCGGCAGCTCAGATGCATTCGTGGCGAAGCTGAATCCGAATGGAACGGCGCTCACCTACTCGACATATTTCGGCGGAAGCGGCATCGATGCAGGCACTGCTATCGCTGTTGATTCCAACGGCAGCGCTTACGTGACGGGATTCACTGGCTCAAATAACTTACCCACAGCCCAGGCGCTGCAAAATAGTTTCTCCGGCGGTTCCTTCGATGGATTTGTGGCTAAGTTAAGTCAGAATGGAACGGCTCTCAACTATTCTACCTATCTGGGCGGCAACGGTATTGACTCCGTTTTTGGCATAGCGGTGGATTCTGGCGGCAATCCCTCTGTGATGGGAGTAACTGACTCGGTAAACTTTCCGATTTCTAACGCATTGCAACCGGCTTTTAATGGGGGCGCGGCCGATCTCTTTATTACCAGGTTCATACCAACCACGGCACCGACCCCAACGCCGACGCCAACGCCGACACCAACGCCGACGCCAACGCCGACGCCAACGCCAACCCCAATTACGGTTCAATTCAGTGCTTCGTCATACGCGGTGGGCGAAGGCGATCAGCACATTGACGTCGCTATCACTCGCGCCGGTGACACCAGCGGCGCCGCGAGCGTGAGCTTTAGTACTGGCGATACGGTGGGAGTTTTGAATTGCAACGTAGTCAGTGGCGTGGCTTCTTCGCGCTGTGATTATGAAACCCGAATTGGCACAGTCCGATTCGCTGCCGGAGAAACGGCCAAGACCGTTTCCGTGCTCATCATCGACGACTCTTATCTGGAGGGCCCTGAGTCTTTCACCATCAGTCTCAGCAATCCATTGGGCGTGGCTTTGGGTTCGCCATCGAGCGCGACTGTAAACATCACCGATAACGATCTCGCCAACGGGGTTAATCCCATTGACCAGCCGGGATTCTTTGTGCGCCTGCATTACTATGATTTTCTCAATCGGTTGCCTGACGCGTCGGGTCTTAACTTCTGGACCAATGAGATCAACTCGTGCGGAGCAGACCAGCAATGCGTGGGAATCAAACGCATCAACGTCTCAGCGGCCTACTATCTCTCAATTGAGTTCCAACAGAGCGGCTACCTGGTGGAACGCATTTATAAAGCCGCTTACGGTGACGGGATCGGCACATCGACTCTCGGCGGTTCGCATCAGCTTGCGGTGCCCGTGGTTCGTCTGAACGAGTTTCTCTCGGACACGCAGGAAATTGGCGAGGGAGTAGTGGTCAACCAGGGCAACTGGCAACAACAACTGGAAGCCAACAAGCAGAACTTCACAGCTGAGTTTGTGCAACGGGTGAGGTTCACCACGGCCTTTCCAAACTCGATGACTGCGGCGCAGTTCGTCGATACGCTGAACGCTAATGCGGGCCGCCCACTCTCTCCAGGAGAGCGGAATCAACTGGTGAATGATCTGTCGGCAAATGCCAGGACCCGCGCGCAGGTGCTGCGTGCTGTGGCTGAAGATGCGGATCTGGTCGGCGCCGAGTCAAACCGAGCCTTTGTCTTAATGCAATTCTTCGGTTACTTACGGCGCAACCCTAACGATCCTCATGATACTGACTATACCGGTTATGACTTCTGGCTGATCAAGTTGAATCAATTCAATGGCGACTTCGTCAATGCTGAGATGGTCAAGGCCTTCATCACTTCCACCGAGTATAGACGACGCTTTGGACCTTAACCTCGGCGCGTCGGTGTGGCTGGTTATCCGCAGATTGTCTTTACTCGCTTACCGAGCCATTCTGTCGCTCAATGCCGGGGTTGACCATGTATCTAAGTCCTTACGCGCGAAATAAAATACAATCCACCGCACGTGAAGATCACGATCGGCGTCCACACTGCGGGTCCGGGTGGGAGCAACGCGTGTTCGCCAAGTTGCTCAAAGCCGCCGGTTACCAGCCAAAAAGCGAGACTGACCACGACCGCGGAGCAGAGCGCGATTACCGTACTCTTGCGGCCGAAAGAGATTGCCAGCGGCATTCCAATCAGAGCCATCACAATCACACTGAATGGGGTCGCGTATTTCCGCTGTAAGGCCACCGCCAGCGCCGCCGTATCTGCGCCACGCGCTTTCAACGTTTTAATGTAAGTTCGGAGTCGATCGGCGCTCAATTGTGATGGCCGATCTACGGTGGGCTTGAAGACCGATGGAGGATCCACGCCGGAGATCTTGAGTTGATCGGCTGACTGGCGAGTTACATGCGCGTCGTCAAGATTGATCCATTGCGCGTGGGTAATCTCAAATTCATTTGACGCGAGCCACTTCCCTTCCTCGCCTGTAATCACGCGCTTTAGTTCGACCTGCTGATCGTCAAAATCATAGATCGATGGCTTCAACAGAACCTGCCGGAGATCGTCGAATTCATAAGCATAGATTCGCCTGCCATCGTTGCTGACCAGCCAGCGCTTCTCGGAACCGGCTGCTGCCTGGGCGATGTGACCTCGAATTTTCGCCCGCAAACTGTCCTGCCTGACGTTGGCCTGCGGCATCACTCGCTCCTGGATGGCCCACGACGCCGCGGCAATCAACAGCGCGAACCCAAAGCCCGGCAGCATCAAACGATAGACGCTCTGACCGCTGGCCCACCAGGCGACGGCTTCCCTTCTCTTCGCGGTAAGCGCATAGGTCATGAGCATTGCCACGAGCACGCTGCCCGGGAACAACTCGACACTGACCAAAGGCAGTAGGTAGAAAAGATATTCGGCGATCAGTTTGGCGCCGGCGTGGTTGGCAGCGATGAAGCGCCACAACTCGAAAACGGTGAAGATATTGAAGATGGCCACCAACGCCAGAAAGCCGAAGAGAAAACTCATCGTCATCATCCGGAGCAGCCCAAGGTCCAGCAGAGTCGGGAAACTAACCAGCCATTGACGCGCTCCGAAGCGCTTCGAAGGTCTCCCGATCCGTTCGCGGGCTTTGAAAGCAGTCAGAGTCGTCTTGGGCTTGAACCAAATCACCTCACGGCGCCTCAGAACCAGCAGTGTAATACCGATAACCAGAGTCAAAGCCGTGGCCAGCCAAGGGCCCACGCGCGCCGGTAGCGTGCCGGCTCGAGCCATTTGATCGCCGGCAATAGTTGTCAAGTAGTAACTCAGCATTACCAGCAATGAAAGCAAGACGCCCAAGCCTCTTCCGCCACGACGCATTCTTAGTGCCAGCGCCGCGCCCAGAAAGGAAAAGACCAGCGGCGCCAACGAAAACGCCAGTCGTTTGTGCACGAGCATCGTCGCTTCGCGCTTTTCGCTGCCGGCCGCGGTCGCGGCTAACTCGCGCAATTCAGTCCAATTCATCTGCTCAGGACTCGACTCGGCTTGTTGTATTCGGGCGAGCAAGTCTCCGCGGCCGGTATCGAGAGCTACGCGAAGTTCCCGCAAGTGCTCCACCACGTAGGACGGGTTGCCTGATTCGGTAGGCGGCAGCTTGGTCGTAGTCGCATCCTGTAATACCAGTTCAGACTTTTCCGGCGACGAATCGATGCGACCGGATCGGGCCGTAATTAGACGCGTGGAACGATCGGCATCCTGCGTCTGAATGAATACGCGCTCCCACTGGCCGCGAGACTTGTCACCGTCGCGCACATAGATTATGTAGCGGGGAATTTCGGTGGTAAAAGTGCGAGGCTCGACGGGCGAATCCAATTTGTAGAGGGCGCCGCGTATCGCCAGAGTACGCAGATGTCGCAAAGCTTGCGGACCTTCGTGCAAATTCAGATAGGCGGAGGGAATCGTCGCGATCAAGCCCAGCAGCAGAGGCGGCAAAAGCATACTGGCGGTGCTTACCCCGGCCGCACGCATGGCCACCAACTCGCTGTCGCTGCCCATCCGGCCCAGTCCGATGATGGTGCCGGCCAGAACCGCCATCGGCAGAGTGAAGATTAAAACAGCGGGCAGCAAAGAGAGGGCGATGCCGTTGACGAAGGCTATAGGCATCAAACCCTGAAAAGTTCCCTCGAGGTAACGAACCGTCTGTTGAGCGAAAAGGATTGCCGTCAATAAGACAAGAGAGAGCAGGATATAGGGGAATATGCCGCGCAGGATGTAACGCTGAATTAGCCTTCTGTTACCCATAATGCCTTTGAATCCACGCCCACTTATTAATGCGCCAGAGCTATGGCCGTCCGCGGTCGGCGTTCGAGCGCACGCACCAGCAGCCGGTGCGTGAATTCGGCAAACTGAGTCTGATCTTTAGCAGAGAGTTTGTCCGCAACGTCTGCGAATTCTAAGGGGCCAACTTTCTTGGTTGCAATCACAGCTCGGCGCGTCGCGGCGGAAAGCACTGTTCCAAAACGGCCACCGCACTTGTGGCAACGCGTTCGCGCGTCAGCATCCAGGTAGATCGACTCATCATCGCGAAAATGACTGTTGCACTCGGCACAGGTTTCCAGCTCTGGAAACAAACCTGCCAGACGCAACAGCCAGACTTCGAAGTAACGCATAACTTGATTTGAAGTATCGGATGAGGTGGCCAGAGCTTCTACAGAGGCCTTTACCATCCGATACAGCTTGTCGTTAGCTTCATGAGGCGGCGCGAAATCGCCGACCAATTCTGCGATGTAAGCCAATACCTGAGCAGCTTCGGGCTGGCTTGCGAGATCGAAATTTGATTTGAGAATGTCCGCTTGGGAAATGGTTACCAGTTCGCGGTTTTCTTTCTCGTAGAAAACCAGATTGATAAAGCTGAACGGTTCCAGGGCCGCGCCGAAGCGGCTCTTCATGCGGCGTGCGCCCCGGGCTACAGCGCGCACCAAACCTGCCCCGCGGGTTAGACATACGACAATTCGGTCAGCTTCTGCGAGGTTATAACTGCGCAGGACGATTGCTTCGGTGGTAACGAGCGCCATGACGGCCTTTCATGCGGGATTAAGAAAATACCTTAGCGAAAGGGTAAGAAATAGAGCACCCAGCCCAGCACGAAAGCTATCAACATGAATTCCGCGAAGACCTTCAAGCCATAAATCAGCCGGTGCCGATTCGTTCCTTTGGCGACCACGCCAAAGACGACGGCGGTTAGCGTGGCAAACACAGCCATCCAGAGTACGTGCTTCATTCCTTCCTCCTGCTGGCAATATCGAATGCGTCAAGCATCGCCAGATAATTCAGCAGACCGGCTACTAGAAGAAAAGTATTGCCATACTCGTAAGTCAGAAGCTGCGCGTGTTCGGTGAACCCTGTATTCGTCACCCAGCAGAAAATGTAGAGCAAGCCGGCGCCAACGTTCGCGCTCATTGGCAGAAGCTGAATCAAGGCGGAGATGCCTTGCTCCTTTCCCGTGACAACAAAGAGATGCCCCCCCAACCAAAGGCCGGTGAGAAACATTGCCCACACTGCACCACCAAGCAAGACAGCTCTAATCCATCTTCTTTGGACCAGGTGTCCCAGTCCTGGAACTGCCCAGGCGGCCACGCCAATCAGCCATGCAAATGGCGGCGTCTCGGTATTGGTGGTCGGTTGAATCTGCTTCGCTACCAAAATGAAATCCCCTTCCTGCTAATGTTTTGCTTGAGATCCATCTGTTCGATTTACGCCTGTTTTACTCGATACTTCAGCTGTCGGCTTCACCACGCCTGAGTTTTTTAATAAAGAAGGAATCGCTCTCTTAGCGTGTTGAATTCCGCCAGTGGGCGCTGCCAGGAAGCTTGGATGCTGGCCAAGTCGTCTCCGCGCTCAATTGCTGTTCGCACCTCTGAAGTCCCCGCGATGAGATCGAAAGGATTGCGATCATATTCATATTCGTAAGGCGGATCCTTCCAGCGAAAATCCTCGCGGTACATATCGTGGGCCGTCTTCACAATCGCGATGCCGGTTATCACTGGCTCAAAGGCCTGCCTATCGGTCACATGAATCTGCACTCCACCACAAGCTTTGCCCGCGTGCTTTTGAAATGTCGGCATGAAAACGCACGGGCGAAAGTAGACCCCGTGAAGATTCAGATTATTGAGGGCGTTACCAAAATCGTCTGCGTTGATATAAGGCGCGCCGAGAATTTCAAAAGGTCGCGTCGTTCCCCTCCCTTCCGACATCTGTGTACCTTCAAGGTGTACGCTGCCGGGAAATGCAGTTGCCGAATCGAGAGTGGGAATATTCGGCGATGGTAAAACCCAAGGACCGTCCGTTTGGTCGTACCAAACGTCGCGCGACCAACCGGCGATCGTTACGCATTGCAGCTCGCAACCAATGCCGAAATGTTCATTGAACATCCGCGCAAGTTCGCACACAGTCATGCCGTGCCGTGAAGCGATCGGAAATTGCCCAACGAAAGAAGCGAAGGCTGGATCCAGTACCGTTCCCGCGACCTGGCGTCCGCCGATTGGGTTCGGACGATCGCACACGATCACCTTCTTCCCGAATTTCTTCGCCGCGCGCATGCAATTCGCTAGAGTATAGACGAAGGTGTAGATGCGGCAGCCCACATCCTGTAAATCAAAGACGATGATATCGACATCCTTGAGCATCTCTTCAGTTGGCTCACGCGTTTCGCTGTAGAGCGAATGGATCGGCACGCCTGTCTTTCGATCAAACCCATGAGCGGTCTCAACCATGTTGTCTTGCACGTCACCCCGGATCCCATGCTGTGGGCCAAATAACGCAGTTAGATTAATGGCCGTGTGTTCATGAAACAGATCTGCGACGTGGCGAAAGCGATGATCCACGGACGCTTGATTGCAGACAAGCCCGACGCGCGCGCCGCGCAGCAGATGCGTTTGTTGCAGCCTCTCGATTCCCAGCACGATGCGAGTTCTGCCATTTGAGCGAGTCATGGGTGGCAGGTCAAACGAGCGAGCGTCGATCTTCTTGGCCAGCTGATCTCTCATCGATTCGAGGCGCAACCCAAAGTCAAACAGAACCTGCGCCGCAACAGAATGCTCTTCCCTCATCAGGCCGAGCAGCAAATGCTCGGTTCCGATGTGGCGGTGCTTCAGACGATCACTTTCGTCGTGCGCGTAGTGCAGCACGCGTTTCGTTTCCGGTGCTAATGGCAATTCTACCGAAGTAGGGATTCTGGGTCTCGTCGGCTTGTGGCTTTCAATATTGCTTCTGATGCATTCGAGCGAGTGTTCGCCGTCCGGGAGTATTTGAACGAAGAGAGGCTTGTCCTCTCGAAACGCTCCGAGTAAGAGATGCTCCGGCTCGATCGCGTCGGCGCCGAACTGGGACGCTTCATACCGCGCAAAAAAGATCGCGCGACGCGCCGTCTCTGTATACCGTTCAAACATTTCCGTTAAATCCCCTGAAGTGAGTGCGCCGCGGATTAGCTTATCCACATAAGACCGAGCCGCCGTTGACATTAAGAATTTCGCCGTTGATATGCCGCGCCCATTCGGTGCAAAGAAACACGATCGGCCAGGCAATGTCCTCGGGCGTGGCTACGCGACCCAGCGGATTCGAGTCTTCGATCGATTTGCGAAATGCCTTATCTGCAAAAACCTCGGCGCACATGTCTGTGTCAACCCAACCCGGGGCGACTGAATTGACATTGATGCCGAACGGGCCCAGTTCGGCTGCCAGCGATTTTGTAAATGAAATCTGGCCACCCTTTGAGGCAGCGTAGTTTGAAACGTTCGCTTCCCCTCTCTGCCCCGCGGTCGAGCTAACAACCACGATACGCCCGAATTTCTGTTTCTTCATGTGTGGAACTGCCGCCCGACATACCGTCCATGTACCTTTGAGGTTGAGTTCGATCGTGCGATCCCAAATATCCTCGGTCATCTTGTCTACAGGCGAGCCCTCCCAGATGCCGGCATTACAAACAAGGAAATCAAGGCGACCAAAACGCTCCACGGCCGCTTCGATCACACGCGTAGCTTCGTCTGCGCGCGAAACATCTGCCTGAACTGCCAACGCGCCGACACCTACGGCGGTGATTTCATCGACAGCGGCCGTTGCCGCGCTCTTATCTTTCAGATAATTCACCACAACGCTGGCGCCAAGCTTCGCAAAGCATTCAACCGTGGCGCGGCCAATACCGCGCGAGCCACCGGTAACCACAGCGACTTTGCCTTTCAATGCTGAGCGGTCAACTGTCATCTACGCAAGTAGCCTGGCCGGTTGTTTCAAAAAGTCCTTTTCCATAGCCCAGGCGTTCACGCCTGGGGAACTGAGGGCGACTGATTCAGGAGCCTCCTTCAGTCAGGAGGCTTGGCTGAAGGCGTTAATCGAAGCCCCATAAATGGGGCCTCAGAAATCTATGCTACCTCATCGACCCAGGCGTGAACGCCTGGGCTAGTGGAAAACCAGCACCATCGTATTCGACGATACCTTAGGAAGTGTAAGCAGACTCCCGCTGGGCTTTTCCGCAATCCGCGAAGCGAGCTTGTTTCAAAGTCACGCTCGCCTTCGGCGACTCACGCAATCACCTCGCGAGTCGAATCAGAGCGCGAGCCCGCGAAGCGGCTGGCCTCCAACACAAAACGCTCAAAAAGAGCCTTCGAAAGTTCGTCTCGCTCCCAACCAAGCTCCGGATGCCACTGCACACCCAGCACGAATCGATCGCTGCGCGGATCCTCGACCGCTTCGACCAACCCATCGGAAGCCCAAGCTGTAGCTACCAGTTCCCCTCCCAATGTTTCGATCGCTTGATGATGATGGCTGTTGACCGGCGCACTTTCCGAACCGGCCAGTTGGCCGAGCATACTATCTTCCAGCAAACGCACGCGATGGGAATGGCGATCGCGTGGCGCCCCTTGCTGGTGATTGATGGCGTTTGGATGCTGGCTGGCTATGTCTTGAATTAGTGTGCCGCCGCGAAAGACATTCAGGATCTGAACTCCAAAGCAGATCGCAAAGACCGGCATGGTTCGCGCTTCAATTTCTGCCAGCACGAGCAAATCGGTTTCGTCCTTGATCGGATGGACGCCGCCGATTTGGGGGTGTGGCTCACGTCCATAGCGTAACGGGTCGACGTCAGAGTCACTCCCGGGCAACAGAATACCGTCGAGGCCCTCGACCGCATGCTGAATAAAGTCCGCCCTCGGAATAAGTGGGATATGAACAGGCGTACCGCCTGCGCCTTCAACGGCTTCGCTATAGTACCGAGCCAGATAAAATCGCTCCGTTTCCAATTCAATGCGCATCGTGATCCCGATGCGCGGCCTGTTCTCGTTTCTCATTCGAAAAAGTCCGACGCTAGAATCGATTCTCCAAAACGCTTCTTATGATAACGCAAACGCAGCGGTTACTAACAGTCTCATTTCCTGCGAAGTATGCCACACTTTTGGGCCGCTCGCTTGACTAATCTTCGCGCCAGTTCCTATAGTGCTCTTTCGTTAATGAACAAGAAAAACTCTTTCGATGTGCATAGCACAACGGTGTTGCTAGTGCGGCGCGAGGGGCACGTGGCGATGGCCGGCGACGGCCAGGTGACCGTTGGCGAAACCGTCATGAAGGCCCGGGCGAAGAAGGTGCGCCGTCTCTACAACGACAAGATTCTTGCCGGTTTCGCGGGCGCGACCGGAGACGCGTTTTCGTTATTGACTCGCTTCGAGGGAAAGCTGGAGCAATACCACGGCAATCTTGAGCGCGCTGCGATCGAGTTGAGTAAGGAATGGCGCACGGACAAGATTCTCCGCCATCTCGAGGCGTTGCTGGTGATCGCTGACGAAAAGAGTTCGTTTCTGCTATCAGGCAACGGTGACGTGATTTCCCCGGATGACGGCCTGCTGGCGATCGGCTCCGGGGGCTCGTATGCCCTGGCGGCCGCACGGGCCTTAGTCGCTAACACGCAATTGTCGGCGCGGGAGATCGCGGTTGAAGCGATGCGCATCGCGGGCGAGATATGCATCTATAGTAACGCGAACGTGGTGCTCGAAGAACTGTGAAGCCGTCACAGATTCAACGTCGTTCTAAGGAGTTGGCAGCCCGACACTTTCAAAATCATTTTATCTGTGATTCATTTGATTTAGACAATGGTTATCTATCTCGCGGGTGAAACTGAAGAGCAGGAAGTGCGTCTCGACGAGATGACGCCGCGGCAAATCGTTGTCGAACTCGACAAGCACGTCGTTGGGCAGAAAGCAGCGAAGCGCGCGGTGGCCATCGCCCTGCGCAACCGCGTGCGACGAAAGAAGCTGCCACCCGATCTCGCCGCCGATGTAATCCCGAAGAACATCATCATGATTGGCTCGACCGGTGTCGGCAAGACTGAGATTGCCCGTCGTTTGGCGCGGATGTCTAATTCGCCGTTCCTGAAAGTTGAAGCCTCCAAGTTTACTGAAGTGGGTTACGTCGGCCGCGATGTGGAGAGCATGATTCGCGACCTCACCGAGATTTCCGTTGACATGGTGCGACAGGAAAAGATTGAAGAGATCGCGGACAAGGCCGAACTCAACGTCGAAGAACGGATTTTGGATATTTTGCTGCCGCCGCCAAAACCTTCCGGACCCAGTCCCCTTTTCGATTTCGATTCTGGTGAGACAACGGCGCCCATGCTGGTGCCTGAAAACGAGCCGCGAGACGAAAACTTTGCGCGCACGCGGGAGAAGCTGCGCACGCAACTTCGTTCGGGCAAACTCGACAATCGTCTGGTCGAAGTCGAAGTGCGCGAGAAAAGCTTTCCGACGATTGAATTTGCCGGGCCGATGGGCGTTGAAGAGATGGGCATCAACATGAAGGACATGCTGGGCAACCTCTTTCAAGGGCGCACGAAGCGCCGCAAGATGCGCGTTGACGAGGCAATGGAATACCTGATGCAGGAAGAAGAGGAACGCCTGATTGACATGGATGCGGTCGCGCGCTCCGCGCTCGAGCGAGTAGAATCGTCAGGTATCATCTTCCTCGATGAGATTGACAAGATCGCAGGCCGCGAGTCAGGACATGGCCCAGACGTTTCGCGCGAAGGAGTGCAGCGCGATATTCTGCCGATTGTCGAAGGAACGACCGTGAACACGCGCTATGGGATGGTGCGCACGGATCACATTCTGTTTATCGCGGCCGGCGCGTTTCATGTCTCGAAACCTTCTGACTTGATTCCGGAGCTCCAAGGACGATTTCCGATTCGGGTTGAACTCGAGTCGCTAACCATCGAAGATTTCAAGCGCATTCTGGTTGAACCGAAGAACTCGCTGGTGAAACAGTACAAGGCCTTGATGGAAACTGAAGGCGTCAAACTCGATTTCACTAAAGATGCGATTGACGCTATCGCTAATTTTTCCGCGCGCGTGAATCAGCAAACGGAAGACATCGGGGCGCGGCGGCTGCACACAATTATGGAGCGACTGCTCGACGAGATCAGTTTCGAGGGACCGGATCTTGAGCCGAAACAGAAGTCTATCGATGCCAAATACGTTGACCAGATGCTTGCCGACACTGTGAAGGATCAGGATTTGAGTCGTTACATCCTTTAACCCCGCTTGCTTCCAACTTCAGTGTCCCATTCAAAAACTTCAAAACGATGGCGCAAGTCGGCGGCACGTCATCTAATGTTACTGATTGTCCTTTCTGGTCTTTCTTTGGCGCCGACATGCGGAAAGCGAACGCCGCCGCTGCCGCCGCTCGAGCGAGTCCCACAACGCACAGAGGAGTTGACCGGCGACCAACGGGGCAATCTGATTGTTCTGAGTTGGCCCGCGCCACGCCGCAATGCCGGCGAGAGTAGCGTGCAAAGCATTCGGCGCATCGATGTATATCGCGTCGCTGAGAAACCGAATGCGCCGCTGCCCATGACTGAGGAAGAATTCGCCGCCCGGGCCACCCTGGTAGGCTCTGTCACTTACGACGAGATAAGAAGAGCGAGCGATACTCTCAGCTATCAGGACCCGCTCGAATTAGCGGGTCAGCCGGCCCGTCTGCGTTATGCAATTCGGTACGTTAATTCTGCCGGCCAGCGCGCCGCGTTTTCGAATTTCTTTCTGTTCGAGCCCGCGGCGAAGATTGCCGAACCGCCGACTAATGTTGAGAAGAAAGAGTCAGAAACGGCAATTACAATTTCCTGGGAATCGCCCAAGGCTAATATCGATGGCTCAACGCCCGTGAATTTGCTTGGCTACAACGTCTACCGAATCGCCGCGTCCCAACCTCAATCGGGCAAAAGTCCGCTCAATCAAGCGCCGATTTCGGCGAATCAATTTCAGGATCGGAGTTTCAAGTTTGGCGAGAAATATACCTATGTTGTGCGGTCAGTTTCGCTTGGGACGCTGGCAAGGCCAGTCGAAAGCCTCGACTCGAATCCGGTCATGGCAGAACCCAGGGATATTTATCCACCTTCCGCACCCACGCTGCCTCCGGCTGCACCCGCGCCCGGTCGAATCGCATTCTTCTGGCCCCCGAACCCAGAACCTGACGTCGCCGGCTATCTTCTCTACCGCTCCACAGATCCCAAAGGTCCATGGACCAAGCTGACGCCGACGCTTTACACAAAGACCACCTTCACGGATGAAAACGTCGAGTCCGGCAAGACCTATTACTATTATTTGGAAGCCGTCGATACTGCCGGCAATGTTAGTCCGAAGTCCGAAATTGTTTCTGAGACGGTGCCGTAGAGTCGGCGAGAGCACATCGCTGTCTGCGGTGTCTAGCCCGGATTATTCATGACGTGATCCTTGTGGCATAGCGAGCCTGCGAAGCAGGCGTCAGCATAAAGCCTGGGGCGTGAGCCCCAGGGCGACGACAAGATTAAGAGATCAAGCCTGCGGAGCATGCGACAGCTTGTCATTTGCTCAAACAAACAGAGCGCTGTCGCCCGTTTCACGGCTTACTGAATTCCGCTCCGGTTCCTGGGGTTCACGCCCCAGGCTCTATGCCTTCGCCTGCTCCGCAGGCTCGATGACGTTGATGACACTCGTGTCGGGCTAGAAGAAAAATGCCGGCCTTTGCGTCACTTGCTCGCGAAGGCCGGCTCAAGTTATCGAAACAATTCTTACCTGATTCTCAGTATCCTCGCAGATCAAGAATCAAGTTCAAGATATTGCCGAGGATGCTGTAACGCCCATTCGAGTAAGTCCCATACTGATAGCGACCGTAGTAGCCATCTTCGTATCCGCGGCGGAAGCCTTCACGGAAATAGTATTGATACTCTGCGACATCGACATAGTATCCGTCGTATCCGTAGCTGGCATCCTGATACGCATCGCCGTTATCGGGATCGAATTGCCAACCGTCTTGTCGATCGGCTAGGCCCGCGCGGTAACCTTCTTCGTAACCATCGGTGACCGCCCTTCTCAGCAAGTCGGCGCCGTATTGATTTACGTAATAGTACTGACTATCGCGGTAGTAACTATAGTTGGGCCCGCCGAAGTCGCGATAGACAAAGTTTTGCCGGCGTAACTGATCCTGGCGCAGGCGTTCCCAATAGCTTTGGTGGAAGCGCCAGGAATTTTGCCGACGCTGATACTGAAGCTGTCGTTCACGCTCTCGCCACCAACGGTCGCGGTCTGACTCGCGCTGACGAAACTCGTTCTGGCGTTGCCGCCATTGCTGTTCCTCACGACGCCGCCAATCATTGCGTTGCTGCTCAGACAGACGAGTCTGCTGGTTGCGATCACGCAACTGCCGATCCTGATTATCACGGCGCCAGCGATCTTGTTCCGAAACGCGCCGTTGCTCCTCCGTGCGGCGTTGTTCCGACTCGCGCCTTAGGTTTTGCTGTCCCTGCTGTTGTGCCCGGCGCTGCTCTTCCCACTGGCGCCTTTGATCCTGGTTCTGGCGTTCATTCAATCGGCGCTGCTCTTCAGTCCGCCTTTGCTGCTGTTCGAGATTGCGTTGCTGCTCTTGAATTCTGCCTTGCTCTTCATTTCGTCGTCGCTGCCACTCTCGCTGCTGCTGCTCATTGAGGGTTCGCTGTTGTTCAGCATTACGTCTTTGCTGCTCTTGGAGTTGGCGTTGCTGATCAAGACGCCTGGAATTTTCGTCGCGCCGACGCTGCTCTTCGGCGCGCGATTGTTCCTGGCTTCTACGTTCCTGTTCATTGCGACGCTGCTGATCCTGCGCCTGGCGCTGTTCTTCTGATCGGCGACGCTCCTCACCGCGGGCTTGTTCCTGTCTCTGGCGCTCGGCTTGACGTTGCTGATCCTCGGCTTGCCGCCGCTGATTCTCGTCACTGCGACGGCGGTCGTTCTGAGACTGTTGAGGCTGAGACTGATCCTGACTATCAGGCTGCCGGTCGCGACGGCCTTGTGCGTTTGCTAAGTCAACGCCCACAAGCACTACGACTGCGCATAGTGCGAGACTAATCGCGAGGCGTTTGAAGTATTTCGATTGCATAACCTGTCCTCCATCTTATTTGGGCCTGAGGGGAAAGTAATTTTTCACCGCGCTAGCAGCAATCACTATTCCATTCGACCAACTCCTTGCCAGGAAGCGAAGCAAACTGTGACGATGGATACGATATGGTTATGTGATAGACCGTATCGGGCAAAATGTCAGAACCGCCTGCGGTAGCGGGCGGTTGATCCCCGATGATCGAGAGGTCCGTATCTTCAAGTTCAACCGCCCGCTACCGCAGGCGGTTCTGACTGTTATTCGCGCCACGTTTCGCTTATATTTAGAGCAAAGCACGAACTCAGGAGGTGTGTATGAAGTTCTTTCTCGATACCGCGAATCTGGATGAGATTCGCAAAGCGGCAGCCCTTGGACTGGCGGATGGTGTGACCACGAATCCAACCTTGATTTCAAAGGAAGGAAACGTTGATTTCAAACAACACATCGCCGAGATTTGTAAGATCGTTTCAGGCCCGGTCTCTGCCGAGACGACCAGCAATGAGCGAGACGTGATGGTGAAGCAGGGGCGCGAGTACGTGAAGATTGCGCCAAACGTGGTCGTTAAGTGCCCACTCACTGCCGACGGGCTGGAAGCAACAAAGATCTTGAACGACGAAGGAATAAAGGTAAACGTGACGCTCTGCTTCTCCGCGGCGCAGGCAATTTGCGCGGCGAAGGCCGGCGCATCGTTTATTAGTCCCTTTCTTGGTCGGCTGGACGACATCGGCGACAACGGCCTGCGACTACTCGAGGAGATTGTCGAGATTTACGACAACTATGAATGGAAGACGGAAGTCCTGGCCGCTAGCCTACGTCATCCGATTCACGTGATCGAGGCAGCACGCCTGGGTTCAGATATTGCGACGATGCCGTATAAGGTGTTCGAACAACTGCTCAAACATCCTTTGACTGATAAAGGTCAGGAACAGTTCCTGGCCGATTGGAAGAAGACCGCGGCGGCAAAGGCATAGGGCTCAGGAGATTGGGGATATGGGTTAGATGGAAAATAAATCGGCTGTTTCACTAAGCCCTAACCCCAATCTCCTAAACGCCGTAGTCGAAGCGCGCGGCCTCACCAAAGTCTATGGAAAGCAGCGAGCGGTCGACGCGATTGACTTCTCCGTGAAACGCAGCGAGACGTTCGGCCTGCTGGGCCCAAACGGCGCGGGCAAGTCAACGACGATGCGCATGATTGCCTGCCGGACACCGCTCACCTCCGGCGAGCTTTTGGTCGAAAGTCTCGATGTTCGCACTCATGGACGAGAGATTCGCTCACGGATCGGCGTCGTTCCACAAGAGAACAATCTCGATCCCGATCTCAACGTCATTAGAAATCTGATCGTCTACGCCAGTTACTTCCGGATTCCGCGAACTCGGGCAGCTCAACGCGCAGACGAACTACTTCACTTCATCGGCTTGAGCGGACGTGCCGACGCCAGGATCGATCATCTTTCCGGGGGCATGAAACGCCGGCTGATGATCGCGCGGGCGCTGTTGCATGAGCCGCGGCTGTTGGTCCTTGACGAGCCGACTACTGGCCTCGATCCACAGGTGCGACAGGAAATCTGGCAAAAGCTGGAAGAGCTGAGGCGGGTGAGCGGCGTGACGATTCTGCTTTCGACGCATTACATGGAAGAGGCCGAGAAGCTCTGCGAGCGCCTGGTCGTAATCGACCGCGGACAAATTCTCGCAACCGGAGCGCCGAGAGATTTGGTTTTGTCTAAGGTTTCACGTTACGCCCTGGAAGTGCGTGACGTCGGTGATCTGCCTTTGCACACGACCCGAAATGGCGTGGCGGCGATCGCCCGAAACAACGCGCATTTTTATTTTGCCGCCGAAGCCGACACTCTGACTCCGCTGATGAAAGAATACGATGGGCGACGCCGAATGATCCGCCTTTCGAATTTGGAAGACGTTTTTCTCCAGCTCGTCAGCGACAACGAGTCAGAACCACCTGCGGTAGCGGGTGGTTGATCAATGGCGTCAGAAGCCCAACCGTGAGGGAGGGCCACATTAGATGGAGAGGCCCGATCAAGTAAGCGTCCGCGTCCTCAAGTATGACGGCACTGAGTATCGGCGCTGGAATGCCAAGATTTCGCAACACGACGGCTCATTGCTCGTGCTTGATGCAGAATTCGAATACGACGTGCAGCATGATTTGCTGGGCGCGATTCAAAGCGGAACCCGAACAATTGAATACTACTGGCTCAACCGCTGGTACAACATCTTCCGGTTTATGAACGACGAGAACGTCACCAGGCTGTATTACTGCAACGTCAACATGCCGCCATCACTTAAAGGCACTGTGCTTACTTACATTGATCTGGATATCGATATTCTGGTTCAGCCAGACTTTTCTTTTCAGGTTTTGGATTTGGAAGAATTTGAAGAAAACGCCCGGCGTTACGGTTATTCAGAAGAAGTCAAAAGACAAGCCCGAGCAGCCGTAGATGAACTAGTCGCCATGATCGTGACGCACCAGTTCCCTTTCATCGAGAATCCTTCGTCTTCCTCGGTGTCCTCTGGTTAATCAGACTTTATGACATTGGCAGCAACCCACATCAATCTTCGGGATGCGCTCGCCGTTTGGCGGCGGAACGTCGCGGTGCATCTGCGCCTTTGGAAACTTAATTTGGTGGCGCCCATCATAGAGCCGGTAATCTCGGTGCTGGGATTCGGATGGGGCATTGGCGCTTTAGTGGCGGGGAAGGTCACTGGCATTTCGTATCTAACTTTCGCGGGCGCGGGGCTTCTCGGTGTCACGGTCCTTATGCGGGCGATGTTTGAAACAACCTATGCCGCCTATTTTCGCATGGTTTATCAATCAACCTACGACGCCATCCTGGCCACGCCGGTCGATGCTGAATCGCTGGCCTTTGCTGAGATACTCTGGGCCATAACTCACGGTCTATTCGACACCGTGATCATCATGACGGTGTTGATAGTCTTTGGCGCCGCGACATCTCCCTGGGCGATCCTGGCTCCGTTGCCATTGCTGACTGGAGCAACGTTTATGGCGGGCCTTTCGCTGGGAATCACCGCGCACGTACATGACATCGATGCTTTCAATATTTACATGGCGATGTTCTTCTCAACGATGTATGTCTCGGGCGCGTTTTTCCCGCTTGATGTGCTGCCGATGTGGTTGCAGATACCAGCGCGCGTTCTGCCGATGACTGAATCGATTGAGCTGACCCGTGCTCTTCTGACCGGGCGCTTTCTCGTACGGCACGCATACGAAGCGGCTTATCTGATAATATCTGCGCTGGTAGCGTGCGAATGGGCGATGAGAAGTTTGCGACGTCGCTTGGTTGCTTAACCACGCTCCCCAAAGATTGTTTCTTCAATAGGTAGTTATGTTGGTACGTATCTTAAGCCTTATATTCATCTTGTCGCTGGCGGTTGGTTCGGCATACACGCAGTCTAACAATCTCTTGAAAAACCCAAACGGCGATGATGGTCTGCAGTCATGGCGCGCCTTCGGTAACGCCTCGGTCTCTGATTGCATAGGAACTGGAAAGTGTTTCTCGATCCACCAGGACGGCTTCGTGTTTCAAGACATCAACGCCCCAGAGACGGCGGTAGGAACGTTCGCTGTTTTAATTAGTTTTGCCACGATCGAGGAAACAAATCCCGATGGGCCATTGGGCCGTCCCTATCTCTTTGGTTATTTTATGAGTTCAGGCGAACTCCGTAACGCCACGGTCCTTTCAAACCTGACTGGCCAGGAAATGGCGAATCGTCCTAGTGCCAGCGGCGAGTGGGTGAAACAATATGGAATCTTCAAGATTCCTGAGAAGACTCGTCGAATCAGAATTTTTTTGCGCTCCGGTTGTCCGAAAACTACAACGTCGGTTAACTGCGCCAGCCATTTTCGCGAACCTGGCATATTCCTTTTCACCACCGAGGATGAAGCTAAGCTCTTCGTCGGCAGCTATCAGTAAATCAGCTCAGATGAGTTCACAAAAACAACAACCCGCGAAACTCTCGAAGCTCGATCAACTGCGCGAGCGTGAACAGCAAGCCGAGCAAGGCGGTGGCCCTGCCCGCGTCCAAAAGCAGCACGCTGCCGGCAAAATGACTGCACGTGAACGGATCGACTTTCTGCTCGATGAAGGTACATTTCAGGAATTCGATAAGTTGGTCGAGCATCGCTCTCGCGATTTTGAGTTGGACAAGCAGATATATCCCGGCGATGGAGTCGTCACCGGTCATGGCTTGATCGATGGCCGCAAGGTTTTTGTCTTCGCGCAGGACTTCACGGTTTTTGGCGGTTCCCTTTCCGAAACGCACGCGGAAAAAATCTGCAAAGTGATGGACCTGGCGATGAAGGTTGGCGCGCCGATTATCGGCCTGAACGATTCCGGCGGCGCGCGCATACAGGAAGGCGTCGTCAGTCTCGGCGGTTACGCGGACATTTTTCTGCGCAACACTCTGGCCAGCGGTGTCGTGCCACAAATCAGTTGCATTATGGGCCCTTGCGCAGGCGGCGCCGTTTACAGTCCGGCGATCACCGACTTCAACATCATGGTCAAAGACACGTCCTATATGTTCATCACCGGTCCGGAGGTGATCAAGACCGTGACGCACGAAGATGTGACCAAGGAAGAACTGGGCGGCGCGGCGACGCACAATCGCAAATCAGGGGTGGCGCATTTCTCCGCCGATTCTGACGAACACGCACTACGAATGGTGCGCGAGCTACTGTCGTTCATTCCTTCAAACAATCTCGACGATCCGCCGCGCCTCGCGGCAACGGATTCAGCGGAAAGAGTCGAAACGAAACTGAATTCAATCGTTCCCGACGCGTCGAACCAGCCTTACGACATTCGCGCAGTGATCGATTTGATAGTCGACGACGGTTACTTCTTTGAAGTTCATCGCGACTACGCACCGAACATTGTCGTGGGCTTCGCGCGACTCGATGGCAGATCGGTCGGCATTGTCGCTAACCAGCCGGCTTATCTCGCCGGCGTCCTGGACATCGACAGCTCGATCAAGGGCGCGCGTTTTGTGCGCTTCTGTGATTGCTTCAACATTCCCATTGTGACGTTCGAAGACGTGCCCGGTTTTCTGCCCGGCATCTCGCAAGAGCACGGCGGCATCATCAAACACGGTGCGAAGCTGCTCTACGCCTTCGCCGAAGCGACCGTGCCGAAGATTACAGTGATTACGCGCAAAGCCTACGGCGGCGCATACTGCGTGATGGGTTCAAAGCACATTCGCACCGACATCAACTTCGCCTGGCCGACGGCGGAGATTGCCGTGATGGGACCTGAAGGAGCAGTTGATATCTTGTATCGTCGCGAAATCGCTGAAGCATCAGATAAACCGTCGGCCCGCCGATCCCGTGTGAATGAATTTGAAGAAAAGTTTGCGAACCCCTACGTCGCCGCCGAGCGCGGCTTCATCGACGAAGTGATTGAACCTGCGCAAACAAGATCCAAACTCATCCGCGCCCTCGCTCTACTTGAGAACAAGCGCGACCAGAACCCGCCCAAGAAGCATGGGAATATTCCGTTGTAGTTAATCTTATGATCTGGAGATCCTAATCTTTCCACCGCGAACCGTGATGATTGAGCCGGCTTCGAGTTCTTCTGAAAAGCGGCTCAACAATTCCTCCACGATCTGTATGCGCTGATTTGATGGAACATCAGGCAGTCGAATCAAACCACTCTGAGGCATCCTTTGAACGAAGACTAGTTGACCGAAGTCAGTGTCGATGGTGACTAGAATTCTGGACTCACTTGCCGCCCATTGCAGCAAGATGTGATCGCCTGGATCCGGTCCTCTTTCGCGCGACTCAACTACATCATGACCTTGAGATCGAAGCCACTCAGCCACCAGAGTGCCCGCACAGCGATCAATCAGGAATCTCATCAGACCGTGACCTGAAGCACTTCCAGCTTGTCATTCGAGATCACCGCATGTGCATACGCCAGACAAGCCCGTAGATCATCTGGTTCAAGATCAGGAAAATCTTTGAGTATAGTTTCCGGTGTTTCACCCTGGGCCAGAAGGCTCAGAATGGTCTCCACGGATATCCGCATGCCGCGAATGATAGGTTTACCTCCAAAGATCTGTGGGTTGGCAGTTATGCGACGGAGAAGTTTTTCGTCAATCACGCTTCTTTACGCCTTCCTTCTTAATGATCCATAATTCCC
>QHXG01000376.1:0-399 GCA_003222845.1 Acidobacteriota bacterium
AGCATCATACAACCTAAGACGACTATCAATTTCTTCGGGCCACAGTCGAACTATGTCGACGTTAGTCACGTACGGCCATTCACTGCCAGTCAATCTATATCTACAATTCAAACAGATTGGCTTTAGGACAACGACGTCGAGGGTAATAAAGGCATCGCAGATGTGCTCGCGCATTTCAACGAAGATTTTCAGAGCTTCCTTACAGCGCCATTCGTAATATGGCTGTAGCGAACGCGCTTCCTCAAAAATATCTTCTTCGCAACGCGGCGGAAAATCTAACATTTATGTTCATTGTAACATGCAACTACTCTCAGTCCGCGCAGCGGACGATCGAAAATAGCCCAGCGATTCATCGCTGGGTAAGCATCCATCAATAACAACCGAAGCCCGTGAAACGGG
>QHXG01000376.1:534-1017 GCA_003222845.1 Acidobacteriota bacterium
TCCCATCGCTACCGCTCCGGGTTCTGACACTCAGTCGAGTGGTTCTCCCTGATCACATTCCACGTAAGCTATCGCATCCGCCAATTGTTTTTCGCTCCACAGATATTTCTTGCTGCCGCGGAATTCCCACGGACTCAATTCACTCATCCAAAGTCCTGCTTCTTTCATCGCTCGGGTGGCGTTTGCTTTGAGCGCACTGAGAACCGCCTCAGGCTTCTTCTTCGCTGAGACGACCACATGAACATGGTTTGTGCGAACGCTTACAGTCCACAATTGCCAATGGCGTATGGTGCAGGTTTCGCGAATTGCTGACTCAACAATTGGTCGTTGTCGTGAGTTAAGTTTCACGGGAGGCTGTTTCAATAAGTCGCGATCATGTTTTCTTCTTAGTGCGGAAGGCTGCACGTCTGGACTGCCGTAGCTTCGATGATGTCGATCAACTGAGCCGCGCTCGTCTCCGTGAAGCCAAGTGCCGTAGCATCG
>QHXG01000376.1:1154-6705 GCA_003222845.1 Acidobacteriota bacterium
CTACATACCTGGGCCTAGTTTTCGTCTCATCCGCGTATTCGTAAGCATTGGCTGTAGTACTCAATAAGGCCGCTTGCTTGAGTTTGGGATTCTCAGCCCAATCCTTCGCCGAGACGAACGAGACTTTATCGTACACCAGCACGATCGTTCCTACACGCAGTAGCTTGCCCACTTCACGAGCCGCAAACATTGGTATGCGAATACAACCATGACTCGCGGGTTCGTTTGGAACATTGCGGCTGCCGTGAATTGCCACGCCGCCACTAATGAAATTGGCGTAATACGTGGATCCGAGCGGACCATTCTTCCAGCCGCTCTCTTTTTCATAAACAAGGAACCTGCCGCGCGGTGTGTACGATATGCTGGTCTGTCCTTCCTCAACGAACTCCTTACCGCTGCCGGTGGAAACCGAAAGCACTCTGACGCCGCCTTCGTCGTTGATAAGCAGCAGCACTTGACGATCGAGATCCACCTCGACATGTTCGTATCCAGGTTCTCTGGCTTTGGGTGCGGCACTGGTCCGAATTGCCTCCAGCTCATCGAGCGTAAGTTCGCCGGTTACAGCACGACCTTCCCATTTCTGAAAAGCGACCAAGGCTGAACGAGTCGCCGTGTCAAATAAGCCGTCGACCGTGCCGGTCCAGTAACCCATCTCGGAAAGCCGCTGTTCGGCTTCTCTCGTTTGTGCCCGAGTCAGGGATGCGTGCGCCGCCACGGTTGACGGGATTGAAATCAGGAACAGACAAATTGGCAGAAGAAACTTCATTTAAGGCGTTAACGAAACATATGATGGAAGCATCATTAGCGGTCAACTACGGAATGGTTTCAGAACCGCGAGCGGTAGCGACCGGATCAATGCGCAACTTTGATCACAACACGCACTGCGTTTCAGGGCGTTCGTGTCCGTCGTTCAGGCGCCGCGGATGCACGAGCGAGTTCGATTAATCCGCGCAGTGCCTTATGCGAGGATCCCCACGCAGATTTCATCTTCGGATTATAGACTTTGGGTCACTATATTCAAATGTAATTTCTCGTCGCTTCAGGATTACTGACGACTACGGTTAAACTTGATCGGCGCCAATGAATTTCAACACATACTTCCGACTCGCTTCATACGCTACCGTCGCCTCGGCGGCGCTGGCCCTATTCGTTGCCGGCGGAGTTGGCGTGGGTCTGGCAGCGGTGTTCGCGGTTGTTTTGATCGCGGCGTGGAATCTGAAGGGAACACGCTGGCAATTGTCTGAGCGAATCGCGCTGGTTGTCATTCTGGTTTCGCTGCCGATCTTTTACCTTGATTGGCGGATCCTCACGCCGTACCTGCAAATCGAATTTCTTGAAACGGGCCAGCGCGCGAATGCCGAAGTCGCCGTGCTGGCGCATCTGATTCTTTTTCTTTCTGCCGTCAAGCTCCTGCAACGCAAGGCCGATCGCGATTGGTTCTTTCTTTATTTGATTTCCTTTTTCGAAGTCCTTTTGGCTGCGGGCCTCACGGCCAGTCCCGCGTTCCTGGCGACTTTGATCCTTTACCTGCTTTGCGCGTTATCGACCGTCGTTGCGTTCGAGATTCAAAAGGCAAGGCGGAAAGTTACCGCGACACAAACCCGCCTACTCGTGCCACCCGATTCAACGCTCTTTCGTAAGCTGCCGATGCGGCTTTGGCGTCGTCGATATCTAGAGACCAGGCGTTTGCCTCTGGTTTCTCTTGGTTTGCTGGTTTTGATTGTGGTGCTCGCGCTGCCGCTCTTTTTGATTGCACCGCGCACAGCCTCGAGCGCGTTGAAGCGCGGAGGCAATGGCCTGGCAGGTTTTATCGGATTTTCCGACAACGTGACCTTGGGAGAGATTGGTCAGCTCAAGGGCAATGACGAAATCTTTATGCATGTGCGGGTTGAAAATGCGAATGGCGCACCGCGAACAGGCCTGCGCTGGCGCGGAGTCGCGCTCGACACTTTTACCGGGATTGCCTGGAAAAAGTCGGCTGAGGCCGCAAGTTTCGAAGATCAGAAAGACGAGCGTGGGTTCTTCAAGCTGGGCACGACTGAAGACCTCGGTCATTTAACGGCGCAGACATTCTATCTCGAACCCGTCGATACGCCCGTTCTGTTTGGCGCGCCGCGCATTCTTGGCGTTCAGGGTAAGCTGCCGTTTTTGCGCATTGATTCAGAAGGAGCGGTCCAGACTCGGCCGCACGATCAAGAGCGGGTCGTCTACAAGGTGTTCTCTGACATCACCGAACCAAGTCCCAGTCTCTTGCGTTCAGATCGACTAGAGTACCTTGTCCCTGCTGCTCGTTATTTGCAACTGCCAGACAATTTCGACCCGCGCGTGGCAGCGCTAACCCGGAAAGTAATCATGCAGTCCGAAGCGCGTACTGGCTATGACGTGGCGCGAGCGATTGAATCTTATCTGCGTGACAACTATGAGTACTCGCTGGATTTGAAAGCCGGCGGGGCCGAGCCGCTTTCTGACTTTCTCTTCCATGTTAAGGTCGGACACTGCGAGTATTTCGCGACGGCGATGGCGGTAATGTTGCGCACCCAAGGTATGGCTTCGCGTGTGGTGAATGGATTTTTGCCGGGAGAATACAATGAAGCCGCCGGTGCGTACACAGTTCGTCAGAGCGATGCGCACTCCTGGGTGGAAGTTTATTTTCCGCAAACGAATTCCTGGGTGACTTTCGATCCTACGCCGCCCGCCGGACGAACTGCGCGCGCGCGAAGTGGATTAGCTGGATATCTAAGCAAGTACTCTGAAGCACTCGATCTGATGTGGTTTCAGTATGTGGTCGGTTATGACAAACAGGAACAGCGTTCGCTCGCTACGTCTTTGCGCAAAGAGCTTTTTGATTTGCGGCGCAGCTCGTCCTCTGCCCTGGCGCGCGGGCAAAGTCTGCTGCCTCTGATTGCTCGGCCTGGCGTTGTGGTCCTCATTATCTCGAGCGTGCTAATCGTGATTATTTTTCTCGCCGGCCGGGTTCGGCGTTTTGGCTGGCACCGCGGGTTGAAAGTCTGGCAAAGCGGGTCGGACCTCGAAAGCTTCCGAGTTGATTTCTATGAACGACTGATCGCCTTGCTGGAAAGTCGAGGCCTTAGGCGTGAGCCGCATCAAACCCCGCTCGAGTTTGCTGCTGCGATCGGAGTGAATGAAGCCCAAGCGATCACGGACGCCTATAATCGGGTGCGGTTCGGCGAAGAAAAGTTGTCCGATTCTGAACGGAAACGGATTGAAGAGTTTTTGTCGGCGCTTGAGGGAAGGCGGAGAGAGAATTAATTTGGAGTGCGGTGGCAAGCGAAGCGCGACACCGCTTTGGATCGGCCGAAATAATCAAACCATCCAAAGCGCCGTCGCCGCTGCGCTATGCCGGCGCACTCCATAATGAGCTATGAACAAAGTTGGATTCATTAGCTTAGGCTGCCCCAAGAACCTCGTAGACAGCGAGGTCATGATGGGCCAGCTCAAGCAAAAGGGTTACCAGATCACCGCTGACGCCGATGAAGCAGACACCGTGGTCGTAAACACGTGCGGCTTTATCGGCTCAGCGAAGAAGGAATCGATCGAAGCGATCCTCGAAGCCGCGCGACTAAAAACGGACGGCCGCGCAAAAAGATTGATTGTCGCCGGGTGCCTGGTAGAGCGCTATCGCGATGAATTGAAAGCAGTGATGCCGGAAGTCGATGCATTCATCGGCACCAGCCAGATCAATGACATCCTGAGCGTCTGTGATCCGAAGACAAACACGCGATCACTGCCTGTGATTCCGCTCGGCAATCAGAGCGCTACTTACCTGTACGATGAGTCCACCCCGCGCATCCTCGCCACGCCATCGCATTACGCTTTCATAAAGATCGCCGAAGGCTGCGATCGTCCGTGTGCCTTCTGCTTCATTCCGCAGATGCGCGGACATTTTCGCAGCCGGCGATTTGGATCGATCGTCGCCGAAGCGCATCAGCTTGCGGAAGAAGGCGTGAAGGAGCTAATTCTGGTTGCCCAGGATTCATCGCGCTATGGCGAAGACCTTGGCAAGCAGGACGCACTGGCGCATTTGCTGCGCCAGCTGGCGCAGACTGACGACATCGAATGGGTGCGCGTCATGTACACCTATCCGACTCATATCAGCGATGCATTCCTCGACGTGCTTGCTGACGAACCGAAGGCCGTGAAGTACCTGGATATCCCTCTGCAACACGCTTCTCAGAACGTTCTGAGGCTAATGAAGCGCGGCGGCAATCGCGCGAGTCTCGAGCGGCTGATCGAGCGAGTGCGTCATCGCGTGCCAAACATTGCCGTGCGCACGACCTTCATCACAGGCTTTCCCGGTGAGACTGAAGAGGACTTTCAGGAGCTACGCGCATTCGTGAAGAACGTCGAATTCGACCGCGTTGGGGTATTCACATATTCAGACGAAGATGGCACGCCGGCTTTCGAGCTGCCGAACAAGATCGATCCGAAGATCGCCAGCCACAGGCGAGATCAATTGATGAAAGAACAGGCAAAAATTTCTCGCCGCAAGAACAAAGGACGAATTGGTGAAATCGTCCGCGTGATATTCGAAGGTGAATCGAACGAAAGTGAATTGCTTTGGCAGGGCAGAATGGAGACGCAGGCGCCCGACATCGACGGTTGCGTCTTGATTAATGATGCGCCGGCTAATTTCATTCCACAGCTCGGCCAGCTCGTTAGCGTGCTTATTACGGGCGCGCATCAATACGATCTTATCGCAAGAATACTTTGAGGGCCGCGTCAACATCGCAATCTGTCTTTCGGCTCTGCCGCCCGATGTGCGGAACGTCTCTGACTGTCTCTGACCTTCCGCATCCATGTTCTTTCATCATTAGGGCTACGCCCTTTATCCGGGCGTAGCCCGGTAAATCTAATCGCAGAGTAACGGTGAGGCGGAGCCGGCGGAGCCTTACCGCATATCGGGCGGCAGAGCCGCATGAAGCCATTATGGCGATAAAGGAATCCAGCGATGAATTGAATCCAGCGGTTGCTATTCCTGCAAGTAAGATAGCACCGCGGCTAAAACGTTCGGCCAGTGACTATCTCGCACTGGCGATCGCGACGGTTGGCGTGGGCTACTTTCCAATTGCGCCAGGAACCCTGGGATCCGCGGTTGGAGTCCTCATCTATCTGATACTGCGCTTCTATGTTCTTGAAGCGGCTGCTCGACTCTTTCCGGTCAACAGCTTTCTCCGGTTTGACCCGCAACCAGTCTTTCTCCCGGTCGAAGTAATCGCGATTCTGCTGGTAAGCCTGATCGGCATTTGGGCCGCATCAAGAGTTGAGCGATTGGAGCAGAAGAAGGATCCGAGCAAGGTAGTGATTGACGAAGTTGCGGGCCAGTTGATTGCTCTTTTACCGGTCCCGCTCTGGGTGATCGGCCCGTCGCGTTTATCTATTTTCTTTGCTTTTCTGCTTTTCCGGGCATTCGATATCGTGAAACCGTATCCGATCAGGCGACTTGAAAAACTGGAGTCCGGCCTGGGTATAGTCATTGATGATCTTGCCGCCGGCGCTTATGCGGCGGTGGTGCTCTCAATTATCATCGCCA
>QHXG01000377.1 GCA_003222845.1 Acidobacteriota bacterium
GACGAAGTAATGCGCCGCATCGGCGGCATCACCTATCAAAACAACACGCGCCTTGGCGCCGCCATTCGTCACGCGACCGCAAAGCTGGAGAAGCAGGAAGCGCGCACGCGTCTGCTGATTGTCCTGTCCGATGGCCGTCCTTACGATCACGATTACGGCGACGCACGTTATGCTCGTGAAGACACCCGCGAAGCTTTGCGCCAGGCCAAGACCGCCGGCATCACGCCCTTTTGCATTACCATCGATCGCGAATCCGAGAGCGAACTGCGCGATCTCTATGGAGAAGTCGGCTACACAATCATCGACGATGTGCTGACTTTGCCTGAGCGTCTGCCGGGAATTTATCGAAGGTTGACAACCTAAGAACATTACCAGAAGTGGTACAATTCGCTTGGCGAAGGGACAAACTCAATCGCGAAAGAGTACGTAACTCTTCAGGAAGGAACCTACCGCATCGACGGCACACGGGTCTCGCTCGATTCAGTTGTGTATGCCTACGGGCGCGGTGCTTCACCCGAAAGCATCCAGCGTTCCTTCCCTTTGCTCACGCTCGAACAAGTTCATGGCGCCGTGGCTTTTTATCTTTCGCATAAAGCGGACGTCTACAAGTATCCTACCGAAGGCGAAGAAGAATTTGAAAAACTGCAAAATGCTTCCCATGAAAAACACGCCGACTGGTACGAAAAACTCCGTCGCGCGCGCGAAGAAATGCTTAGAACTCGTTCGTGAACGTTCGTTTTCAAGCTGACGCAGACTTCCATGAGGAAATCGTCTCCGGAGTCCTGCGACGGGGTGCCGGAAGTCGACCTTGCCGTTTTCCTTCTCTGGCTAGATAATCGTTGCGTGGGGAAAATGATGATCACGATGCCCAAAGAGCTGCTACAAGCTGTTCGCGGATCTCAAGGTCAACCTGTGCGTGTAGCTGACCCGGAAACCCAGGAAGAGTACGTAGTTTTGCCGGCGGACATGTATGAGCGGATTGAAGGACTATTCTACCAGGATGACCCGCTGACGACTGATGAGAGACGGGCGTTGCTGATTAAGGCGGGCCTGCGCGCCGGCTGGGACGATCCTGAGATGGATATCTACAACGAACTCGATCCTCGCAGAGAATCATGAGTGTCCGGCGTGGTGAAATCGTGCTGATGGATTTTCCTTACAGTGACCAGACGGGCAGCAAAGTGCGTCCCGCCTTGGTGGTGCAATCAGATGTGTGGAACCAGAAACTTGACGACACCATTCTCGCCCTTATCACAAGTAGTAAGCGACGGAGACTCGGCGCCACCACGCAATTCTTGATTGATATCTCAATACCCGAGGGACGGCAAACGGTGACTGAGACACGATTCCGTCGTTCAATGCGAGAATCTTATCACTTATGAGCAAGCCCTCATCCTGCGTGTACTGGGCCGCGTATCCACTTCGGCCATGCAGCAGATTGATGACTGTTTGAAGGCGGCGTTGGCAATTGAATAGCATGTTCCGCCGTTGTTTATGCCTTCCGAGAGTGAAACATTTAGGCGTTGACTCGCTCTCTTCGCACGACCCGAACTCCCGATCGCCAATCTTCGTTAATGTCGAATCGATAAATCTCGATATCGGTCATAACCCTACGCCGACTTAACGCACTACTCATAAATACTCTGTAACGGTTGAACGATTCGACGACTATTACGCGAAGCCTCCTACTTCGACTTGTATTGAAAAGTAATCTTTGTCTCCTCGTCTAAAACCAGGGGACGAACAAAGCGGTAAGATTTGCCGCTGCGCGGAACGTCAACGTGAACGGGCAGAATGCCGGCAACGCGGCGCTGCAAGTTGAAAACATTCTGCGATGGCGTGTTGAGTTGCGCAGACTGTGTCTTACGGGCTTGGTCTTCGAGCCGCCGATTCTCCCGTTCTAAACTCCCTGCTCCGGCTGTTACGGTAACTACTTCACTGATCGCGCCAACTTCAAGGGTCGTTCCTACCCGAACGGGTCGTGAACCATTGATCGCCAATTCCTGTTGAGCAGATTTAAAGCCTTGCGAATCAACTCTGACGCTAAACGGTCCAGGTTGCACGCCGGAAACGATCCAATGGCCGTCGCCGTCTGATTTCGTAGTTAAGGTAGTGCCGGTTTGTTTGTTGACGACCGTGACGGTCGCGTTAGGAACCACGGCACCGTTCGGATCAACGATAATGCCACCGAGTTGACCCGCTTCCATTTTGTCGATCTCGATTCCAGTCTCGGACCAGGTGATTGAGTCCTTCTCGTTGAATTCGTCCGTTCCATCGGTAATCACATTTTGAACTGCGGCGGGGAACAATTCAGCAGCGAGCGCGTTGCCGCCAAATTGTTTCACTTCGAGCCGATCCGGCAGAGAAACTTCCCACGTCAACAGATTCACGGGCACGTCGAGCTTTGGTAGAGTCATTTCGGCGTCCCGGAACTCAGATAGACGAACGACACTGTGTAAGCGCGGGACGGAGTGAATCCCGCGCGCAACAACGGCACCCGACTGCCATCCGCTCCCGACACCGGTTTCACTCGTTCGCCTTCGACTTCGGCGGAGAGCAATTGCGCTCCGGCCGGCAATTCAACTTTCACAAACGGCTGCGCGTGGTTGCGCACTCGCAGCGTGACTTCAGTCAAATTCTTCCCTTCGATATTCGTGAGCGTCGTGATCGTGGCGCGCTCCACCACGGCAGAGAGCACCGAACTGTCTGGAAACTGTGTCCATTCGAGTTGAAGTTTCGGCGTGTCTCCCGAACGACGGTTGTAACGAAACGCGGCTTGCAACGGAAAGCGCGCCAGTGATTTGGCGATCGCCCCGACTTCACGCACATCCATGCGCCGTAGTCCGCCGCTCTCGGTCGGGGTCAGTTCCATCGAGCCGACGCCTTCGACCAGCAGTTCGCCGGTTTCGCGTTGCGCGCCGCTGAAAGCCAGCAAAGGCGCGTCAACTTTCGTTTCTTTGTTGGCGCGTTCAAGCGCCACCAGAAACTGATGATTACGCCGCGCGGGTTCGCGCACTTTCAAGACGAGGACGCCATTTTCGTTCGCAAAAGAATCGAGCGTGGTCCCATTTGCTTCAGTCAACTCAAAGCCGGCTGGCAATGGCATTCTGAATTCCGCCGCGTCACCCTGGATTACCGTAGCGTCGCAAAGAGCGGTGATGCGCAACTGAGAATCGCCGACGGACACGACGCTCTTGATGTCCGAAAGAAAACGCACTTCTCGCTGCGACATCGGGGCGGCAATCTCTCTGGTGGTCCACCACACGCGCGCCGGCTTGCCGGGCTCGAGCGTCGCCTCGACGATTGTGTGGCCGTTATCAGTTGTGCGGCTGGTAATCAAGCCCGGCTCGATGCGCACGTTCGCGTGGTTGCCGGGCAGATCGAGAGTAAGGAGCGATGTGCTGGCCGGCGGAACCGGGACGATGAAAGAAGCGCGCCCGGCTTCAACCGTGAGCGCCGACGCAATGTCCAGCGAAACTGAAAACGGACCAGGACCGTTGAGGATGGCGGCGTGTCTTGGTCCTTCCTGCAACAGCGGCAGGGCGTTGCCCGACTGTTTCGCTTCGAGAATCGTGAGGCCGCTCGTCAGCGGAACCGCCACCGAGCCTTTCTCCAAAACCGATCCGTCGATATCCACCGCGCCAATCAGCGATTGATCCTCGACGCGCAGCTTGAACGCAGCGCGCGACAGGACGAACGGAAGCGGCGCGGCTTCGGGCGTCTTTGGTTTGTGCGAAGCCAGCTCCACCAGACGGTTGTACTCAGCCAGCGCCAGCGTGACCGTTCCGGTGGCGCCGGGGGCTGGAAGCGTTACTTCAGTTCGTGCATTTCGTTGTTGACCGTAAGCGGCCGTCACTAACATCAGCATGAGAATGATCGTCTTTTTCATCACTGACCTCTCTTTCTGTCGCGTTGGAAATCAAGCTCGACAACCGGCGTCTGGTTTTCGCTGGTCAACTCAGATTTCAAAAAGATCGAAGGACCAAAGTGCGGAAAAGCCACGCGCAACGGAAGATTGCGCGCCGGCGTCGATGCGTGCTTCACGTCACGCATTTTGGAAACAAGTTGTTTTGCCGACTCGGTATTCGCGTCAGGTTGAGTTGCGCTCTCAGACTCAGTTGACTTCACCGCAGCGACGCGTCCGGTTAGCGCCTGAGATTCCGGAGCTTCGTAAGGCGTGACGCGGAAGCTGCCAGAGATTCCTGGCGGCGCAGTCAAGCGAAAGAGCGGCGGATGATGCAACAACAGATGCGATTTCGAAATCGGCAAGTCCACGGCGAGCAAAGAGAGCCGCAAGCGTCCTTTGTCGTTCCAGGCCTGAGTGTGATCGAGATACGAAACCTCGACCACAAAGGCGGGCGCTTCGTCCCCGGATCTCGTTTTTTCAAGCGGCAACAGCAGCGAACCATCGGGGGCGCGTCCGGGCCGGATCGGCCGGCCCGCAACTGAAGCGCTCCACAGCGTCGCAGTCGCGGGCAAATTCAGTTTCAAGAAGTTGCGTTGATTGTTGCGCACTGCGAATCGCGTCTGCACCAGCAACTTGCCGTCCGCCGTAATCAGCGCGCTGTAGTCGGCCTCTTCAACGTTCGCGGTGAGTACCGCTTGCGGCGTGTAGCGAGCAATGTCCACCGAAAGTGATCGCTGAGATTTTCCTTCAGCGGGTTGCATTCGAAACGCGATCAGCGATGGCGATTGCCGGCTGGATATCAGTTGGCCTAAATCACCGGCCTCGGCTTCTTCCAATCCGTTTGCCTGTCGATCTTTGATCTCGCCGGCGCCCAAAACCTCGACGGCAACACCGCCAGTTTCACGTTCAGCGGCGGGCAGTCTCAGTAACGGCACGTCAAGCTTTCCCGCCTTTGGCAGACGCAACTCTCCGGTGACCGTAAACCGCGCGCTGTTTTCCACCGGCTCGATGAAGTTGACCGTCAACTCGCGCGCGCTCGCGTCCCAGTCGGCAACCATCGCTCCCGAAACCTGATTGACGGTGAATTGTTCCGGCAACTGAACGTGGACTTCTTGAGCCAGTCCCTGCAAAACTTCGAACTGCACTTCCGCGTTGACTTGAGTCGAGTCTTCGCCGAGCCCTACCAACTCAGTAACAGCGCCGCGTAGCCGCAGCGGTTGGCTGGCTCTCTGATCGTCAACTTTGCGTCGCCACGCAAACGTCAAGGGTTCGCTGCCTCGTCCATTTGCGATCCAACGACTGCTGGTCGATGACTCAGAGTGTTCGAGCAACAACCCGCCGCTGATATGCACGTCAACGCCCCGTCTCGTTAACTCGACCGTTGCATGCGAGACTGCCGAGTTGCTGACCGGAAGTTGAAGGATGTCTGTGCCCGCTACGGTGGTGACCGGCGCGACGATCTTCAGACTCAATACTGAGCGTCCCGTCTTCGATAGCAAGAGCTCGCCCGCGCCCGGTCCTTTTTCCGTTGCATGAGTAACGAGCGTTACTTGCTTTCCGTCGAGGTTCGCCTCGCGCACCATCAAGCCATCCGGCAGCGCGAGTCGCACCCATCCTTCCTTGATTACATCAACCGTGAGCCGCGCTTCGCCGGATGCAAGGTCACCATCGATTTTCAGATCGTAATCGATGCGAGACAGCGTCGCTTCAACGGGCGGCAGCGCAGGCTCGGCATCCGGAGGCAAGGCAGCGTGGCGCAGCGCCGTGTATTCACTGACCGGCAACACCACCCAGCCGTCTGCGCCGGTAGTCGCGCTCTGCGCCACAGCGATGCCAGCAGGCAAAATTGTA
The DNA here is from genome assembly GCA_003222845.1 of Acidobacteriota bacterium. Taxonomy (GTDB): domain Bacteria; phylum Acidobacteriota; class Blastocatellia; order Pyrinomonadales; family Pyrinomonadaceae; genus UBA11740. The sequence goes on from QHXG01000377.1 coordinate 5,759, forward strand.
ATTATTGTCAGGCAGATTGCCTTCAGGTTGATTGTCGATCGCAACCGCGCGTCAAATGCTCTCGCTTGAAGCAAACGCGATGCTGACAGGAAGAGTGATTTCATGTTGGTTCTCCTTAAGAAGATTTGCGCTGTGGTTTAGAACGCCATCGTGCGGAGCGACTTGCGCCTCACTAAATTTCGTGGCCGAATACACGTTCAGATCACACGACAACCACAAGAGTGCGCCGCACTTTGCTCCTCTTCAATTTTGGTTCTGGACCGGCGCCTGGTCTGTTAGGTAACGCTTTCTAGGCCATGCGGGGGAGACCGCGCGCGAACTACGCCTTGGTCAGCGCTATGATGCAGAGAGTTTGGGCAAAGGTAGCCTCGCGGTGATGAAGTTGATAATGGCAGGCGTTGCTGTGCCTGGCCGATCACATGCGTTAAGCGACGCAAGCTGAAGCTTGAACTCTTAACGTTCGCGCCAACGTTTAGAGTTCAATCTTTAGATTGCGATTTAGAGAATTGACATCAAGAACTGGTTGAAGCACAGGTGGCGCTTGGCAAAGCAGTACGTTCACGCGTTAACACGCTCGCGTCGCACCGCGCGAACTCCACTGCGCCAGTCTTCGTTGATGTCAAAGCGATAAATCTCAACATCGGGGGCGATCATTTTCGCGAGCGTTCGGAACGAAGTATGAAAGCGCAGCGTGGGCGCGACCAAATAAACCAGTGGCGATTCATCGCTGATTTCCCGATCACCGAACAGCTTTGCCGTGCTGATGTGGCCGCGCCTTCGATGCGCTTCGACCCGTCGCCAGTAGTCGACGCCTTGAAAGACGTGCTCGCGATCTTCGTTGACTTTCAATTCGATCACGACCAGCCGTCCGTCGTGACGCAATGCCAGTAAATCGATTGGCCGCGCGCCGGTCGGGCCGCCGTGCGAGGTGCGAAACTGAGCGTGCAAAGGAGCGATAATCAAGCCGGGATCGAGCTTGGTTATGTCACGCCGCAGCATTGATTCCAGCCAGGCTTCGCCCGCTGAGCGATAAAGCCAGTGCCGCCGATCGCGACAATCTTCGTGGCGATAAGACTGTAAATCCGCGAACAACTTCGCCCAGTCTCGTTCGTGATATTCGTCGAGGGCGCGCCGGCGTGAGCCTTCAATTCCGAACCAGACGCGATCGCTCGTCATCACGCGACGCAGACGCACAAACGGCAAACCGTGGTAGCGAAGCGTTTGGCCATGACGCGAGTTGACGATGTCTATCGCCTGCGGAGCTTGCGAGACGATTTGCTGCGCACGCTCGCTGGTCTCAGCCTCTGTTACCGGCGGAAAACGCGTCAGGCGTTTCTTCCAAAGGGCTTTTCTTTCTATTGCCCGGGCCGGATGCGTTTGTTCCCAGTCGTCGTCGATCTCCCACAACTCAATCCGCTGCCGTAGAGACTCGCGCAGCAGCACGTGACGTTGGCGCGCAGCCTCGAGCGTGTTTGGTTCGACAACTACCAGGAGCTTTTCAATTGGTGGCCGTTGCGGGCGCGAAAGGAGTCGATTGAACCACAGCAGCGCGGACGAAAAAAGCGAATCGATATTGCGCGCATCGCTGCGCGCGACCGTGGCGGTCACCGCCAGGCGCTCGTGAGGCAAACGCAAGATGATACGCGCATAACGACCCGGCTGATCGCGACGCATGCCGGGACTCAAGACCGCACGCTCGATCTTCGCTGAAAGTAACATAGACTTCAGTCTGTGATCTTCAGGGGGTTGGGTGTTGGGTTTAGGGTGTAGGTCGCTTGAATCGACGCGCGGCACACGGGAGTTTGGGATTCTTGGTTCAGGGTGAAAGTCATTCCTATCTACACCCAACACCCCACCCCCCTCACCCTCGAAAGTCTGCGGGAGTTGGGGGTTGGGTCTAGGGTGTAGCTCAATTTCAGCATCTACGCCCGCCAGGCTACCAGGTTGTTGGGTGTTGGGGGTTGGGGGTAGCTCGCTTGAATCGACACGCGGCATACGAGGGTTTGGGATTTGTCTGCGCCACTATTTGCGCGAGCTTCTCGCATCTCGCCTGTCGTGCGGCGGCAATGCTCGCCACGATCGCTTTCGCGGAAGCACGCGGCACTAACTCGAGCTTCGCTACCTCCGCTCCCATGCGGCGGCTTGCTTCCAGCAAGAGCTTTTCGCCGGTCCAACTCCACGCCGTAACTCTCCAGGAACGTGAACCACTCTCAGTCCAGCTTGAGAAAATTAGACGACGATGTGCGATGGAAAAATCGAATTCAGTGGAGTTAAGAGCGATTGGTGCGCCACCGTTCTGCGTGAGGAACCATTCGCTGTGCGCATTCAGCAATTCGCGAATGGCGCGGTTAGCACTTTCAATTGCCTCAGCGTCTTTAACATGTAAGAGCATTTTCGGGAGTCATCCGCGCGTATGCTAACATCGGAGCCGTTGGGGGAAAAGGATTTTAACGCAAAGGGCGCAGAGGATTTCGCAAAGGTCGCTGAGGAAAAACTCCTTTGCGTTCCTTTGCGAAAACCTTTGCGTCCCTTTGCGTTGAATCATAACTTCGGTTCATGAAACCGGTTTATCTAGCAGGCGCCGTGCGCACACCGATTGGCCGCTTCGGCGGATCGCTGGCTAGTTGGTCTGCCGCTGATTTGGGCGCCGCAGTCGCGAAAGAGAGTTTGCGACGTGCGAACGTGCGGCCTGATCAGATCGATGATTCGATTTGGGGATGCGCGCGACAAGCCGGCGGCGGTCCGAACGTTGCGCGACAGATCACATTTCGCGCTGGTATTCCAGATCATGTCCCCGCGTTCACCGTGAACCAGGCGTGCGGATCCGGATTGCGCGCGATCATTCTGGCCGCTGAACAGATCATGCTCGGTCGCGCGGATATCGTTTTGGCCGGTGGCACGGAGAGCATGTCGCGGGTTCCTTATTTCGCGGAGGGCGCGCGCTGGGGCACGCGCATGGGCCACGTCGAGCTGATTGACGGCATGTATCGCGATGGCTTCAACGATCCGCTTTCCGGATTGGTGATGGGCGAGACGGCTGAAGAGCTGGCTCGCCGTTATGAAATCGCTCGCGACGAACAGGATGAGTATGCTTTGAGATCCCAGCAACGCGCAGCCAGCGCGATTGCCACTGGAAGATTTGCGGCGGAGATTTTGCCGCTGGAACTTAACAGTGCTGCTCCTAACTCCCTCTCCCCATGGGAGAGGGCTGGGGTGAGGGGCGAAGCTAGGGCAGCGACAACCCGGCACCCTAACCCTCTCCCAAAGGGAGAGGGAAAAAGCAACGGAGTATCATTCGCAACCGACGAACATGTGCGCGTCAAGACCACAATCGAAGATCTGCGTAAGCTGCCGTCAGTATTCGCGAAAGACGGCACAGTCACCGCGGGAAATTCGTCCGGGATCACCGACGGCGCCGCGGCGGTCGTTGTGATGAGCGAGAAAGCTGTGCAGGAATCGGACACTGAGCCCCTTGCGCGCATCGTTGATTACGAAATCGTAGGCGTCCCGCCGGAAATCATGGGCATCGGCCCGGTGCCGGCAACGCGCACGGTCCTGAAACGCCAGAAGCTTTCGCTTGCAGACATCGATCTGATCGAACTCAACGAAGCCTTCGCCGCACAAGTCATCGCCTGCGATCGCGATTTGCAGTTCGATCAGGAACGGCTGAATGTAAACGGCGGAGCGATTGCATTGGGCCATCCAATCGGCTGTACAGGCGTACGCATCACAACGAC
>QHXG01000378.1 GCA_003222845.1 Acidobacteriota bacterium
AGTCCCATACGTGACCCTCGTCACACCACTCCATGCACTCACGATAGTCCCAGCACGAAGTCGGACAGTCGCTGTGATATGGCTCACAATATCCCTTCGGGTGACACCCACCATCACAGCAGGTTCCCCCGTTCGCGCAGCTTTCCCACTCAGGGATGCATGGCGTCGGAGTAGGCTCTGGAGTCGGGGTAGGTGTCGGTGTTGGCGTCGGGGTAGGAGTTGGTGTTGACGTTCTGCAATCAGGCAATCCCGTATGATCCTCGCAATCACAAAACCATTCATTGAAGATGTGACAAGTTTGGTGATTACACGCGTCCTCCTGGTCCTGTGTGAACTGACACGGATCATTACAGTTTGCTAGCTCGCACTGGCAATACTGTACTCCGTTTTGTGTGCTGCAGTTCTTTCTCCGACACTGGAAACCAACGCCCTGCTGATACACACACTGAGCTTCACCATACACCGGGCCGACGCCGCACGTCTTATCTGGGCACTCAACCTGCGCTGAAACCAACCTTCTGACAGCGAGTAATGGGTGATTAAATTCGCGAACGTCTTGATCATGCCACGAACTTCCGTCCGCTAACGAGGCCGAATCAATCCCAATCTGCAACTGAAACGTGCCGTCCAGCGCCCCGTTTCTTAGTAGTTCCTTACTAACTTTAGCGAAGTTAACGTGAGGGCACCTCAGTTTTCTCGCTCGCCTTGGAGCAATATCCACCTCAAAAGCGGGCGTACGTCCGCGAGCTAAGATTGTCTGCTTATTGACGTCTACGATTGACCATTTTAGAGCGATCGTCTGAATAGGTTGATGCAACGAGTTCAGTAGCGTAACACCAGCCACGATTAGGTTTGTGATTCTGCCGCTCGCCGTAAGCGAAACAGTATTTATCACCTTAATGGGAGTGCGATCGTCGTTTTTCTGTAGACTGTCTGGGACGGCGGTGATCAGCCAGTTTCCTGGAGGTCCGTCTTCACCGCCGGCAGCGAAGATTTCTGCCATCTCGTTCGGCCCAAGACTAGCGAATGGATCTTCTAAGTCTTCTCTCCTTTGGGCGCCCAACCATTGTGGCGAGACAGCATTCGCGGGCTGTCTCTTGCGAAAGGCTCCAAGGCTGCCCAGCGCCACTGTCAACACTAGAACTGAGAGAAATAAAAGTCTCCGTGAGTACATTTCATCCTTCCTTTGGGACCGTCATTTAACATTCGGACTCAAGTCACGGCTGCCGGACCTTCAAGCCGATTAGATCCTCGCGCGTAAGCCAACTCCTGGCTCCTACCTTTGGATATCCGTCGGCCTCACGGGGCTCGATACTCTTGTCTCCTGCTTGGTATCTATCAAAGACTGTCTTTGGACCTACGAAAATGTATCTGTAATGATTAGGAACTGGCTTAACATGATTTCGGCCTGGGCCGGAGAATTGATCCTGTATCAAGCGCTGTTCAACTGGACCACCCTCGTGTAAACGATATTTCCCTTCATTCGAGTAAAAAAAGAACTCGTCGCGCCGACTTTCGAGTAAATCGCCTATTGATGTCTTCAGACGGCCAGATTCATTGAACTTCAGGATGTAGAAGCCGTCCTCGACCGGAAGGGTCGGTGCACCCTCAACATCAAAGTCCGCTCTTATCCAACCGACATATCCTTCGGGAATCAAAAATCGATATGGTAGAGGTTTTGTGGGCCCTTGAGCAGCGATACCCACAGATACGATGCCAACTCCGAGTGTAAGCGCAAGCGAGAGAAGCGCGATTCTAAATTTAGTCGCTCTCATGTCCACTCCATAATGAGTTTTCAATCCTTACTACGAATCTGGAGAAACCTATCGGCGAACGATTCGTAATTGGGTTTTACCCTTATCCCTCGAATTCCTAGATTATTGATCAGCACGTTTCTTTGCGATATAGTCCATTGAGTCATTTTCGTAGCCCTTTTGGGTTATTTCTCTGTGAGGAGGACCCCCACGGATGCCAGCGAAACAAATTGCAAAGCTCGTTGAGGGGACTGCAGATGCCGCTTTTGCGATTGACGACTCCGGCTTAATCAGCGCCTGGAACAAGGCCGCCGAAGAATTGTTTGGCTTGAGTTCAGCAGAAGCAATCGGCAGAGCCTGCTATGAAGTTGTGCAAGGTACTGATGAAGGAGGGATCGTTTGTTCTGAGCATTGCGCGCGCGCGGTCGAGACCAACTCCCCGGTAACGAACTTCGATGTGCGGGTTCAAGCCAAGATCGGCAAGCAATGGAGCAACATCTCGATCTTAATTGTGACGGAGCCCGGATCGGGTGTGCGTCATGCCGTCCATATCGTTCGCCGGGTCGAGAAGCGTAAGCGTCTTGAGCGGATAGCCCGAGACTTTGTCGCGCATGAAACTGAACTAGAGCGACAGATGGAAGATTCAACTACTGCTTCGAATCGAACCGGCTTAATCAAAGTGAAACTTACTCCTCGCGAGACTGAGATTCTTACGATGCTCGCGAATGGTGTTAAGACAGATGCCATCGCAGAACAACTCTGCGTCAGTCGCTCCACGGTTAGGAATCACATCAAACACATTCTAGCCAAGCTCAACGCTCATAACCGATTCGAGGCAGTCCATCTCGCCGAACGCGCAGGATTAATCTGAACAAGTATACAGATCGATTCTTCTCAAAGCTGAGTGATTTCACTTCCTGCCTGCGAAGAACTTTTCGGCTTCAGCTTCCGTTTCTTCCGCAGTCTGTTCTTTCAACTGCTGGTTGATGCCCCAATTGTGGCCGAATGGATCGACGATCTGGCCATAACGCGCGCCCCAGAACATGTCCTGCACCGGCATGATCACTTTGGCGCCCCGCGCCACTGCACGTTCCACGACGCCGTCAGGATCGTTGGTCATAAGAGTCACGCGCGCTGAAGTGCCGCCGAGCGTCTGCGGAGTTTTGCAGGCGCCACCTTCCTCGGGCCTGAATTCATCGCTGACGAATAACTTGTGCCCGTCAAGAACCAGTTCGCCATGCATCAGGCGCTTGCCGTCAGGCGCCATCATGTTGTGTCCCTCTTCCGCGCCGAACACTTCTTTATAGAATTTAAGCGCCGCCATGCCATCGTTGACGATCAAGTGCGGAATGAATTGGTCTTCGCGGTTCATGGTGTCCTCCTGTTAAAAACACTGCCGTTAAGGAGTCGAAAGAATATCACACCGCTCCGAGGTGGGCGAAGCAACGCCGACAAATGAAATTGGCGAAGATGTCTGGGTCCAGGATTGACTGCATCATGGTACTTATGTACCATGATATCTTAGTAGGAGCGAAAACAAAAAGAGGAGACTGGATGCCTAAGAAACCCAAGACATCGGAGCCGCCGAGTGAAAGGATACTGGTTGAGCGCGTTCAAACCGGAGTTCGCCTTGAGAAACGTCTGCTCAAGGTCTTGAAAGGCCTGGCCGAATATCACGACATGACGCTCGGCGATTTGCTGGAGGGAATCGTGCTGCACGCGTTTGATGGCCGGCATCCGTTCAGCGCCGAGACGCGTCAGCGCATAACCGACCTGAAACGAATCTACAAGCTCGATCTCGATTCCAGCGCCAGTCATCGGCTGATGGAAAAGGTCGAAGAAACAAAGCCGCGGCAGAAATCAAAGCGCTTAAGACGCAAGGTAAAAAGACGACCTAAAGGAAGGACATCGCTATCGCTTTTATAAACGATCAAATGTCAGACGAAGAGTTCATCAATCAATTCGAGACTTGCACGTTTCCGGCCGCGAGCTTTCATCATCGAGAGCACGCGAAAGTTGTCTGGCTCTACCTGCAACGCTATTCAGTGCTCGAAACATTGGCCAGATTCTCTGAGAACCTGAAGCGCTTTGCGGCCGCGAATGGAAAAGCGAACCTCTATCACGAAACCATCACCTGGTCGTACGTCTTCCTGATTAATGAGCGGATGGAGCGCAACGGAAAAGGATCGGGCTGGGACAACTTCGCGAAAAACAACGCGGATCTGTTTAGTTGGAAGTCCAACATACTTAAGTCCTATTACTCTGAACAGACGCTGAGTTCCGAACTTGCTCGCAAGACATTCGTCTTCCCCGAGAAGTTCGCGCCGTAATTCCCAAAGACGCCAGTTACAACTTTGAAGTGCTGGCGGGCAAGGCCCTTTTGACCGTATTCTCTTGGACTGACAGATTCTCGAAGCGTCGTTGTCCGAAGAGTCGATAGTCAATTGAGCAAGGCCCGGTTAACCAGATGAATCTCCTCAAACCACCGTGCGACGAAGGCGTAATATCGGCGAAGAAATCTGTGTCGCCATGCGGCAAAGCGCAAGGGCGTTGGATTCTGGCGGCGACGATTCTGGGCTCGAGTATGTCATTCATCGATGGCACGGTCGTGAATGTCGCCCTGCCGGCTCTGCAAGCGAATCTCAACGCCACGGCGATCGACGTGCAGTGGGTAGTTGAATCGTATGCGCTATTCCTGGCGGCGTTGCTTCTGCTCGGCGGCTCGCTCGGCGATCATTTTGGACGCAAACGGATTTATGCAATTGGAGTTACGCTGTTCGCTCTGGCCTCGATGTGGTGCGGGTTGGCGCCGAACGTTGGACAACTGATCGTGGCTCGGGCAGTGCAAGGCATCGGCGGCGCGCTATTGGTACCCGGGAGTCTCGCGATCATTAGCGCCTCGTTTTCTGAAGACGAACGCGGACAAGCGATCGGAACGTGGTCGGGCTCAACCGCGATCACGACCGCATTGGGCCCGGTGATGGGCGGATGGCTAATCGAACATGTCTCATGGCGAGCCGTTTTCTTTCTGAATCTTCCTTTGGCGGTCGTTGTCTTACTGCTCGTTTTTCGTTTTGTACCCGAAAGTCGCGACGAGGAAGAAACAGGAAAGTTGGATCTGGTGGGCGCGGCGCTGGCGACTGTCAGTCTCGGCGCGATCGTTTACGGTCTGATTGAATCATCGCGTTTGGGTTTCCAGAGTCCGATTGTAATCACGGCTTTGTCGAGCAGCCTGATTTTTCTGGTCGCCTTCGTTATCGTCGAAGCGCGCCGGCGTCACCCGATGATGCCGCTGACGCTTTTTCGGGCGCGGAATTTCGCCGGCGCGAACCTATTAACACTCTTTTTGTATGCCGCGCTCGCGGGCACACTCTTCTTTCTGCCGCTAAACCTGATTCAGGTCCAGGGCTATTCAGCTACCGCGGCGGGCGCGGCGTCGCTGCCGTTCATTCTGATCATGTTTCTGCTTTCGCGTTGGTCGGGTGGGTTGCTCAAGCGCTATGGTTCGCGCCTGCCTTTGGTTATTGGCCCGACCATAGCCGGAATCGGATTCGCTCTCTTCGTGAGGCCCGGAGTCGGCGGCAGTTATTGGACGACGGTTTTCCCTGCCGTTGTGGTCCTTGGTCTGGGCATGGCGATTAGCGTCGCGCCCTTGACGACGACGGTTATGAACTCGGTGAAAGAAAGCCATGCCGGCATCGCTTCCGGTGTCAACAATGCGGTCTCACGCACCGCCGGCTTGCTGGCAATCGCAGTGCTGGGACTGATCATGCTCCAGACTTTCAATCGTTGTCTGGATCAGCGGCTCAGTCAATTGGCAGTGCCAGTTGAGATTCGAGAAGCTGTAAATAGCCAGCGCATCAAGCTAGCCGCAGCAGAAATCCCTTCCGCTGCCGAGCCGATGCGGGCGGCGATCAAGCAAGCCATCGACGAATGTTTCGTCTGCGGTTTCCGTCGACTAATGCTCGTCGGCTGTGGACTCGCCCTGGCGAGTTCGTTAATGGCATGGCTTATAATTCGGCGCGGCTAATGACCCAGGGT
>QHXG01000379.1 GCA_003222845.1 Acidobacteriota bacterium
CTGCAATTCTCTGGGCCTTCTCCGCGTTCTCGGCGTCTTGCGGTTAAGAAATATTCTTGTCGGTGACGCGCTATCTTACATCTTGCCGGCTTTCATGGTCGCGACGCGCTTTTCGAACGCCGCAGTATCAACCTTATCAGCTTTGCCTTTGGCAATGGCCGCTTCGGCAACCGTCAGCGCTTCTTCTTTCTTACCTGCCGACCAAAGGATATTCGCTTTGGCAGAGAGATTCCGAAAAGTCTCTTTTACCTTGATTGATTGGTCGATGAACTTAAGCGCTTCAGTCCAGTTCTTGTCCGCCGCGTAAGTGTTCGCTACCTGCAGTGGCAGCACTTCGTTGGTTGGATTGGCGGCGATAAGCGCGTCGGCCTTCGCACGCCAGGCCGCCTTGACGTCTTTAACTTCGACGGTAAACGGCACGCGAAGTCTCTCCCAGCGCAAATTGACTGTGGCCGAATTCTCGGTGACGGGATCGAAGCTATACACCAGCCACTCCTGATTGTCGCTTGACATCTGCGGCTTCGCTTTGACGCGTAGCGCGTCCTTCTTCGCGTCATAAGTAAAGGCGCCCCACTGTCCGGGATCGTTATTGAAGATGATCGTCCACTCTTCCTTGCCGGGTATTGTTTCCAGGCTGTATGAACCAGCCTTTAACGGCTGGCCATTGATCAAAACATCATCAGTTACCTGAAACAAAGTCGCTTCATTCGCGCCCGCGCGCCAAACGTGATTGTAGGGAACAATCGGTTCACCGGGCTGACGCTCGTTCTGATTGTCCAGCGTGGCCTCGCCCTTAGCGCGCGCTTCCATCGATTGTGGAGCGTCCGCGAAAATTGTGCGTCCCTTTACGGGCGGACGGCTGTATGTGATGGTGATGTCGGTGACGCCAATAGTCTGCATCACGCTGGCTTTTTGGCTGGGCCGGATCGGCTTGACTGCCAGCGGCGGTTGTTGCGCTAACGCATGGCCTGCACATCCCGCGCCTAACAGAATTACTAGATGGAAAAGCGAAAGTCGTCTGAGAGAAATCATGTTTTGGCACTCCTTCGTAGAATCTGGCGCATTATGTAACGACATGGAGGCAGACGGCAAGTCAGAGTAGCGCTCCCCTCCCTTGGTGATTCACAAGTTTAGTTTGTGGACTCTTGCTGAAAAATCTCACGCCGGTCCGTTCGGAAGAATTCGATTCCCGGACGCGCATCCAACAAGCCTGCGCAGCAGGCGTTACAATGCTAGCCCCTGGCGAGGCTCAGCGAGCCTGGGGACGACCAGACCAAACCAACCAATAGCCTGCGAAGGGAATCCCCCAGGCTCGCAAAGTCTCGCCAGGGGCAAACACTATTTCGGCTGCTTCGCAGCCTTGCTGAGGAACCGTTAAAGCGTGGTCGTGATAGCGCATCACATTGTATCGACACCATCATTTCGCTTCCGGCTGGAGCTTTGGATAGTAGATAATTCGCAAAGGAAAGACGACAAGAATTGATGGCTACACTGAATGAGCTTCGTGCTACGCTGGATCAACGTCGGGTTCTGAA
>QHXG01000380.1 GCA_003222845.1 Acidobacteriota bacterium
TCTTTGATACCCAAATTGGATGTGTTCTTTAGAATATTGGCGTCCCGTACGGGAGTCGAACCCGTGTCGCCGCCGTGAAAGGGAAGCGACCTGTTGTAATTCAACGGAACTTAGCGGCATGGATAGCACTCTACCGCATTTGAAGGACTCAGGGGAACGCTTATTGGACCTTTAATGGACGCGCGTTGGAGTGTCTTGCGACGGCAGCTTCCTGAGAAGCAGGCAGGGACCATATATACCCTTAACGGAAACACACATCACCTTTTTGAGCTTTTGTGCACGGGTGGCGGCCATATTCTTTCTGGGCTTTCTACGTTACCTTGGTCGAATTTCGGGGTTCTGAAAGAAGCCAGACGGGAGTACGAAAGGCTCACGTATTCGAGAATTCAAGGGGCGCAATAACGCGCCCCCTGAGATTCCCTTAATTTGACGTGCACTTCTCGGTCATGAATACACCCTTGCCCTCACGGGATGTAGCTGAGATCCTCAGGCAAAGGCAGTAGAACCGGCACCTCAAAGAAGCGCGCCGGCTCCGGATGGATGATGAGTTCTCCACCAGAGGCCAAGAACAACGCGACCCGTTGTTGGGTCCCTCGAGCGATTTCTCGCGCCAGCGCAGATGGATCCGCGATCGCGAACGCAAAACCGTGAGGGTTTCTGGACATTCGTGGATCCTCGGCCAATGCGAGGTCGTTCCGGAAGAAGATCGTACGGTCCGCGAGATCGCCCGCCCGCAGAATCGCGGTCGTCGTCGGGTTCGGGACTGTCAGATCCCCTTTAGCGAACAGGAAGAGCACCGACTTCTGGGGCATGCCAGCCAGCGGACTCCTCTGCAGGTGCCTGGCAAAGGCCGCCGGATTACTAGATTGCGAGACCCACTCGAAGTGTTCGAACACCTCCTGGATCGCCATCGCGCCGGGCGCCGCATTTATGACCGGCGATTGGACGACGCGCGTCGTCCCGTCCTCTAGTGCGACCGTCATTGACACGCCATCCCTCAACGGCAGATTCTCGTTGAAATATGGCGGGGCCAGAGCAACGCCGTTGAGTTTGGTGATCCCGGGGCTGTTGATCAGCGAGGGATTACGCGCCGCGAGAAATCTGCGGCCTGCTACAAGGGACCGATTACCGGCGCCGCCAAGTCGAAACGACTCGATCAACTCTCCCGCGGCGCCAGCCACTCCCACCCGGATACTTGGCTCCACGGCGAGAAGGATGGTCCCATATATCCCGCCTAATGAATTCCCGAAGTAAGAGACTCGGGACGGGTCGAGGTCGCCAACTCCGTCGCCGTCAACATCCATCCCGACCTCGATGACGTGGACGAGTTGCATGAGATCCACAACCGTCTGTCGGGTCCCGTCGCTGCGATCGCTGATGATGCGTGGCGCGGCTGCTAGGTGGCCCTCGTTGTCGCCTATGACACCGTCGCCGTTTTGGTCTATACCCCGCCCGCCGGCAGCCAAGGTTACGGGATCCCCAACCATCTGACGAACTGTCAGCGTACCGAGCGGGCCAGACCCGTGACCCACGACGTTGATGGCAATCGTCGCGATTCCGGTTGCCGCCATTGTGCTGGCAACCTGAAACGGTACGGAGTTCTTGCTCAAAAGGCCGCCGTGGCCAAGAATCACCACCGGCCAGCCGCCCGCGGGCTTGGCACCCGATGGAAGGAAGAGATTGAAGTAGATCTCGTTCGTCCCTTGCACTTGAGGAGTGCCGGTGCGCGTGCCCACCGGCGGTATGTACTCGCCGGGGTGAACCATGTAGTCAGGCGAGACGTACTTTCCGAAGGCGACCCGGTCCACCGCGCCGGGGATGATCTGCAGCAGTGACAGAGGGAGTTGCCCAGCGGTGAACCTGGGAGGGTTGGCGCCAGTCTGGCGATTCCAGGTGATGCCAGTCAGATTATCGAGCGTGAATACGGTTCGGGCCCCGCCAGAACCCAAGTTGAAATCGGCGGGAGCGGGCGTCGCTGATTTGATCTGATCGCGAATCTTCTCCAGGATCGCGGTCGCGCTCCGCGTCGTGAATACGCTGGCGGTCACTATATGATCTTCGTCAACCCCTACATGCCGGGCCGCGCGGACAGTTTTCAAGAGAGCGTGCTTGTAATCACCATCCACTTCCTGGCGGAACCGGCGAAAGGCTTCGCTCGCCTCTACTCGCCTGCCTCCCGGATCGTGCAGCCCATTCGTCACGATCAGCCCGTAGCGCGTGTGCTGGTCGAGCAACTCATCAGACTCGACGTGTAGTGTGTTCGTCGCAGGATCCCACACGACCTGGTTAATGCCGACACGGTGACCACCCTGGTCGCTCGGATCGAGTGTGTCTCCCAGACTGATCAGAAAGACCGTTTCGCTGGTAACCGTAGTCACATCTATCGGGCCATCGAAGGGGATTGAGAGTCGCGGTTGAAGATTGAAGCCATCCAGCGTGTTGATGACATCCAGATCCTGGCAGTCCGATGGGCGAGCCAGACAGTCAGGCTTGGGCAGGTTTACCCTGAGCCCTGTGTTCTGAGTCGGATCGGCGACGGCGAACAGATCGCTAGGGAAGGGGGTTCCGGCCACAGTATCGAGACTGAAGAGAGCACGTCCGCGTCCCGCCTGAGCAATCGATGGTAAGAGAAGGTTGAGAAGTAGAACGCCTGACAGAAGCAGGCGCCGGATGTTTGAAACTTTCAAGCTGGCAATCGGGCTTGTTCTCGTTAATTTTGTTTGCACAACTGTCTCTCCTTTTTGTAATAAGGCGCACTATGCGCGTTTGAGTAGCAGAAAACACTTAGCATCAGCACCCCGCAGGATTAGGAACGACCAAGTAGGCAGCTAATCGCCAGCTTGGAGGCTTCATGCCTCCTGGATCGCAGTAGCATGAAGAAATATTCTGATCTCTACCTACAACAACGGGATTCATGAGCGAAAACTGTCATGCCTGTCAGAGTTTCTAGTTTGGGCGCGTTGGTATCGGGTTAGACAGTTCGGCTGGAGGTGGTATGATTCCTCAGCAACAAGCAGATTTTCGACCGTCCTAATTGCTCCGAAGGTACCTCAGATGTCAGACGCGCATTCAGTCACGCAGTTATTGGAGCAGTGGAACCATGGTGACCGTGAGGCGCTCGACAAGTTGATGCCCCTCATCTATGAGGAATTGCGCAAGATGGCCAAGCGTTACATGAGCCAACAAAACCCGGGTCACACTTTGCAGACCACCGCGCTCATCCATGAGGCCTACCTGCGCATGGTCAAACAGAAAGAAAAACACTTTCAGAACCGCGCTCATTTCTTTGGCGTCGCCGCCCAAGCGATGCGTCACATTCTGGTTGACTACGCCCGCGCACGGCACGCAGGCAAGCGAGGCGGTGGAGTTCGTCCGGTCTCACTGGAAGAGGCTGCCCTGGTGTCCCCGGAACGGGCCGCCGAACTGATTGCTTTCGACGAGGCGCTGAAAGAGTTAGAGGAACTTTCCCAGCGACAGAGCCGGGTGGTGGAACTGCGCTACTTCGGCGGCTTGAGCGTGGACGAGACGGCCACCGTTCTAAAAGTTTCGCCCGAAACGGTGATGCGCGATTGGAACATGGCCAAGACATGGTTACATCGCGCCCTCAGTCCAGCAGGTGAAGTATGACACCGCAACAATATGAGCGCTTGACGGAGCTGTTTCATGCAGCCCTGGAGATTGCTCCGGATGAGCGAACCGCCTTTCTGGACCAGGTTTCTGATGGCGATGTGGACGTGCGGCGCGAGTTGGAATCACTGCTCGATTCCCATGAGCAAGGAACCTTTGCGGAGAAACCACCGGACGATATAGCCGCCGGGTACCTGGCACAGCAGGGTGGCAGCTCTGCCAGTCTCCCGTTACTTGCTCCCAATACTCGTCTCGACCATTACGAGATTCGCTCGCTGCTCGGCAAAGGTGGCATGGGCGAAGTTTATTTGGCAGAGGACATGCGGTTGCATCGCAAAGTCGCGCTGAAGATTCTGCCCGCAGCAGTTGCTACTGATGAGGATCGAATGCGCCGCTTCGAGCAGGAGGCGACGGCTGCGGCCGCACTTAATCATCCTCACATCGCGCACATCTACGAAATCGGTGAGAGCGCAGGCACACATTTCATCGCCATAGAGCACATTGACGGTGATACCCTGCGCGACAAGATCCACCGCGACAAAGCTCCGCTAGAAAAGCTCCTGAAATATCTCACCCAGGTTGCCGAAGGGCTGGCAAAAGCGCACGCCGTCGGCATCGTGCACCGTGATCTGAAGCCGGACAACATCATGATCACGCGCGACGACTACGCGAAGATTCTCGATTTTGGTTTGGCGAAACTCGTCGAGACCGAGAGGTCGTTAGGCTTA
>QHXG01000381.1 GCA_003222845.1 Acidobacteriota bacterium
AAGGTCTCGCGTTCGCCCAAGCCAATAAGAACACCTGGGGCAAAGGCGACTACGAAGACTGCATGACCGGCGTCGATGCAATGATCGCAAACGGAATCGCTGATCCTGAGCGCCTCGGAGCGTTCGGGTGGTCGTATGGCGGCTACATGACGTTTTGGATTCTGACGCAGACGGATCGCTTCAAGGCCGTTTCACCTGGCGCCGGACTGACCAACATCTATTCGATGTATTCCCAGAATGATATTCAGCGGTATCTGCGCTGGTTTTATTCGGACAAGTCGCCATGGGACGCGCAGGAGCTTTACTGGGATCGCTCGCCGATGAAGTACGTTAACAACGTGAAGACGCCGACGATGATCATGCACGGACAGGTGGACACGCGGGTACCGATCGCGCAGGCGCAGGAATTCTATCAAGCCTTGAAAGAACGAAACGTGCCGGTTGAGTTTGTGGTCTATCCGCGCGAAAATCACGGCTTTACCGAGCCGCGCCATCAGATGGACCGCATTCGCCGCTATGTGAGGTTCTTTACCAAATATCTGAACGCCCCCTTAGTCACTGAGCCTGCCGGGCAATAGAAGAGCACTTAACCGCAGAGGACGCTGAGGGTTTCGCAGAGGAATCGCAAAGTTTTTCCTCCGCGTCCTCTGCGAAAACCTCCGCTGCCTCTGCGGTTAAATCTTTTCTCAACTACGCGAGCGGCAATCCCATCTGTCGCATTTGCGCAGCATTATCGCCCCACCGTCGATAAATCTTTTCATTCTTGATGATGAACAACTGCGTCAACGCATCGATATCGCCGCGATTAAATGCATCGACGTAAGCGAGCACGATCTTCTTGTTTGCTTCTGCGGACAAGGCTCCAGTTACCCCTTTCTTATTCGCGACGGTTTCCGCTTCGGTTGCACTGTTGGTTTCGGCTTTGGTTGGGTTGGTCTTGTCGGCTCCGTGGCCTGCGGCGGCGGCTTTGGCGGCATTTGATCTTTTGTGAAGCGCGGCAGCAAGTCGTCGCGGGTAGCGAGTTGATAGACGCACCACGCGACTTCGACTGCGTCCTTCCTTACATCATCTTCGAGAATGCGTTCATAAGTGTCCAGGTTTGTGTGCCAGGTGTTCGATTGATACTCGATCGGATCCTGGCCCATGCCGATGCCAGGCAGGCCGGCGTTGCTGAACGATGTGTTGTCTGAGCCGCCAAGAGCCCGACTGCGAGAGGCGACCGCGCCGACGACCCCGTCATCCTTAAAAGGCTTCAGGATCTCGCGCATGATGTTCGCCCCTTCGGGTGGGCCAAACACCCCCGCGCCGCGCACCCGTCCCGTGCCGGAATCGATGTTGAAATAGCCGCCGAACTTTTCGTATCCGGGCTTAGGGCTTTCAAATGATCCGAAATGCTCCTTGACGTAAGCCTGCGAACCCAGCAAGCCTTCTTCTTCGCCACTCCACAAAGCCACGCGAATCGTGCGTCGCGGCTTCACCCCCAGCGTCTTTAGAATGCGCGCAGCTTCCATCATGATCGCGCAGCCGATGGCGTTGTCGGTCGCGCCGGTCGCTGCGTGCCATGAATCGAGATGGCCACCGAGCATGATCACTTCGTCGGCTTTGTCGGTGCCGGGAATCTCGGCGATCGTGTTGTAAGAAGTCTTTCCTTCGGGATAGACGCGATTGACGATGTTGAATTCCAGCGTCACGTCGGCGCCGTCGGCGAGGATGCGCGTGATGCGACCATAGTCTTCATTGCTCATCACAACAGTCGGCAGAACTTTGTTGACATCAAACGTGCGATTGTTAAAAGCGCGAATCTGCCGAAACTCGCGGCCTGCATCATTCACTCTGATCAGCGCGCCGTTGCCTTTCAAGAACGCATCGAGCTGTTCATCGATTTCCCGGTTTGTCAGCGGCTTGGGGGCGCCGGGAGCGGGCGTTGGAGTTGGCGTCGGCGTCGGGAACTGGAATGGCCGCGCATTCGGACCAAAACGCTGCTCGGCCTGCTCGTCGGTGATTCGTTTCGCAGGTGGATTCAAGTTAACCGGCACGATCGTGTGCTTGCCGGCCATCACGATGCGACCGCGCACTTTGGCTTTCTGAGTTTCCAGGAATGCCGTCAACTGATCCCGCGACGGCCGCTCAGGCAAAATCATTTGATAAGCTCTTGCGGTTACGGTCCCGCGCGTGCTCGGCGTCCATGAGAGAACTTCGCACGTCAGGACATCTTTCACCGGCGAGATGATGTGACCGGTGAAACGCTCGTTGAGCCAACCAACGTGACCAAAATCCCATGGTTCGAGATGCGCGTTCCGCAAACCCCACGCGGTCATCTGCTTAATCGCCCACTCGGCCGCGGCCTTATGATTCGGCGAACCTGTCAGCCGCGGACCGTAAACGTCCGTGAGCATGTGCTCGGTCTTCATGATTTGGGAGTTGTTCGCTTCTTCCTTGCGGATGCGCTCGAGTAGATCTTTGTCGCTCCGCGATTGGGCAAGGATAGGCAGGCACAGCAGGATTCCGATCAAGCTAATCGCGACGATGCGTCTTTGCGGCATTGGTTGTCTCCGGAAAGTTCTGGCGTGATAAAGCAGCGGGATTATACTTGCTGAGTTGAAATCAGCGAAGTCTTGGCAGATGATCTCTGAGTAACTAATTCTCACCACAGAGGACACAGAGGAGGAATCATGAGCGCCGCAATCAAACCAATGTCAGAACCGGGAGCGGTAGCGACCGGGTCAATAGCTCAAGTTCAAAAGGAAAAATCAAAACCCGACACCGCTCTTCCAAACTCGCGCCGCATTTACGTCGAAGGCAACCAACCCGGCGTTCGGGTGCCGTTTCGCGAAATCGATCAAAACCCGACGCGCAATTTCAAAGGCGACCTGGAAGACAATCCGCCGGTGCGCGTTTACGACACGAGCGGACCGTACGGTGATCCTTCGATTGGTTGCGACGTGCGCGAAGGACTGCGGGCGCTGCGACGCGAGTGGATCACTTCACGCGGCGATGTCGAAGCGTATGAAGGCCGCGCAATACAGCCGATCGACGATGGTTATCTGACTTTCGACGCGGCGAACCAGGCGCGGCAAAAAGAGAAGGGGCGCTTGGAAGATTTTCCGGCATTGCAACGCACGCCACTGCGCGCAAGAAAAGGCTCGTGCGTGACGCAGATGCACTACGCGAAGCGTGGCATCATCACGCCTGAGATGGAATTCATCGCGATCCGCGAGAACCACGGCCGGGTACGCACGCGTCCCGCGTGCAATTCCGAAAAGGATCAAAGCAAGCCGGAGGCCTGCGTACCGAGGGATTCCCTCAACCATCAACACCGCGGCCAAGCTTTCGGCGCGGCAATTCCCGAATACGTCACGCCCGAATTCGTGCGCGACGAAGTAGCCCGCGGCCGCGCGATCATTCCCGCGAACATCAATCACCCCGAATCCGAGCCGATGATCATCGGCCGCAACTTCCTGGTGAAGATTAACGCGAACATCGGCAACTCTGCCGTGCTGTCTTCGATTGACGACGAAGTCGAAAAGATGCGCTGGTCGATCAAGTGTGGCTCAGACACGGTGATGGATCTTTCGACCGGCAAGAACATTCACGCCACTCGCGAGTGGATCATACGCAACTCGCCGGTTCCGATCGGCACCGTTCCGATCTATCAAGCACTGGAAAAAGTTGGCGGTAAAGCCGAAGAGCTGACGTGGGAAATCTTTCGCGACACTCTGATCGAACAAGCGGAGCAGGGCGTCGACTATTTCACGATTCACGCCGGCGTGCGCTTGCCTTACATTCCCATGACAGCAAAACGCACAACTGGGATCGTCAGCCGTGGCGGCTCAATCATGGCGAAGTGGTGTCTCGCGCATCACGAAGAGAGTTTTCTTTACACACGCTTCCGAGACATCTGCGAGATCATGGCTGCCTACGATGTCTCGTTTAGCTTAGGCGATGGTTTGCGTCCCGGCTCGATCGCTGACGCGAACGATGAAGCGCAGTTTGCCGAACTCGAAACACTCGGCGAGCTGACAAAGATCGCCTGGGAGTACGACTGCCAGGTGATGATCGAAGGTCCGGGTCATGTACCGATGCACTTGATCAAAGAGAACATGGACAAGCAGCTTGAGACTTGTCACGAAGCGCCGTTCTACACCCTAGGCCCGCTGACGACCGACATCGCGCCCGGCTACGATCACATCACCTCGGCGATCGGGGCGGCGATGATTGGCTGGTACGGCACGGCGATGCTCTGCTATGTAACACCGAAAGAACATCTCGGCCTGCCCAACAAGAAAGACGTCAAGGACGGCGTCATCGCCTACAAGATCGCCGCCCACGCCGCCGATTTAGCCAAAGGCCATCCCGGCGCCCAGTATCGCGACAACGCTTTGTCGAAATCGCGCTTTGAATTTCGCTGGGAAGATCAATTCAACCTCTCGCTCGACCCGGAAGTCGCGCGCGAGTATCACGACGAAACCCTGCCCCAGGAAGGCGCCAAGCTCGCCCACTTCTGCTCGATGTGCGGCCCACATTTCTGTTCCATGAAGATCACGCAGGACGTGCGCGAGTACGCGGCGCAGAAAGAGATCGATGAACAGGCCGCGCTGGGTGTGGGGATGAAAGAGAAGGCGGAGGAGTTTGTGGCTGCGGGCGGTGAACTCTATCAGGTCTCAAGAACTTAGACAGGATTAACAAGACTTACAAGATG
>QHXG01000279.1 GCA_003222845.1 Acidobacteriota bacterium
CGACGACTACCGGAGTGACAGGGACATATTGGGGAACTGCGTGACCTGGTCTGCAGCGGTTACTGAGCAAAAGGGGAAGTTTATGGCTTCACGACGAGAAAACCTGTTAACCTCTTACTATGCACTACGCAAATACAACTTCAATACCGGCGAGTTGATCGAAGTACACCGCGAGAAGGTCAGGGGACGCGCGAACGCCGAGATGATCGTAGACTAACTTAACCAAACGCACCTTACACCCGACGAACAAGAGGCCGGGATTAGCTGGTATCATGCGCGTACGCCACGACCTTGATATAAGGGCCACCATGAATCGCTCACAAAAGATCATTCTCATCACCTCTGCGGTTATAATCGCAATTATGTTTCTATTTCCACCATGGTTGTTCGTCTTTAATCCACCAAAAGAAGGTATCTACCAACCAGCCACGCGACCCGCTGGATATCATTTGATTCTATCGGCGCATCGGCCAATGGATCAGGTTAAGCTTTCTGAAATATTTTGCGCTCGGCTTCCCTAAAGTCCCACTATCGGTATTTACAGTTATGCTCGACTGGCGGCGTCTCGCTGTACAAGTTGTGGGCGTCTTAGTAGTGACGATACTACTTACAACGGCATTGAAGGCGAAAAAGTGACTGCGGCTGCGACTCCTATTAGGACATTACCAAAAGTCGCGACGCTTGAACCGTTTCGCCCCCAACGTTACACTTTCAGTTTATGAAAGAAGCGGAAATCATTCACTCTGATCCCGAGATTCTCGGCGGCACGCCGGTGTTCGCGGGAACGAGGGTACCAATCAGAAGTCTTTTCGACCACCTCGAGGGAGGAGATTCAATCGATGATTTTCTCACGGGGTTTCCGAGCGTTCGACGGGATCAGATAATAGCGCTGCTGGAAATGTCTCAATCGCGCGTTCTCGAGCCTGCCTGATTTGAGGATTCTTCTCGACGAAAATCTGGATTGGCGACTAGAGAGGGACCTGCCAGGTCACAGCGTCGAATCCGTGCCGCGAATTGGCTGGGCTGGAATCACAAACGGAGAACTAATAAGGCGCGCCGAAGGTCGCTTCGAAGTCCTGATCACAATGGACACTGGGCTTCGGCATCAACTCAATATCACGCAGCGCAATGTCGCGGTGATAGTTCTTCGCGCGCGTTCAAATCGCCTTGCTGATACTCGTCCGTTGATGACTAGAGTGTTGGCTTTGCTGGAGACTATTACGTCCGGCACGATTGAGACAGTTTAGATATGGGCAATAGATTCGTCTTCAACCGCATGGTAGTTATCGTCCTCGATGGCGTCGGCATTGGCGCAATGCCGGATGCCTCTGAGTGGGGCGACGCCGGTTCGGATACGTTCGGTCACATCTGTGAATCGCGGCAACTTCATCTGCCAAATTTGCAAAGCCTGGGGCTCGGCAACATTCGTCCATTAAGCGGTATGCCTGCGGTTGAAAGGCCACGTGGTAGTTACGGCAAGTGCGCGCTGAAGTCGAACGGCAAAGACACGACTACTGGCCATTGGGAGATGGCCGGCATCATTCTGGAGCGCGCGTTTCCGACCTATCCGAATGGCTTTCCGCAATCGATCATCGATCAATTTATCAAGCGGGCGCAGGTGCCGGGAGTCCTCGGCAACGTTCCGGCAAGCGGCACTGAGATCGTTAAGGAGTTGGGCGAAGAACATGTGAAGACCGGTAAGCCGATCGTTTACACGTCAGCAGACTCAGTGTTCCAGGTCGCCGCACATGAAAAGATCATTCCGCTCAAAAGACTTTACGAAATCTGCGAAACGGCGCGTGACATTCTCCGCGGCGAGCATGAAGTCGGCCGGGTAATCGCTCGTCCATTTCTCGGCGCGCCGGGCTCGTTCTATCGCACCGAGAACCGTCACGATTATGCCGTCCCTCCGCCACGCGAAAATCTGCTGCCGTTATTGAGTGGAAATGGATTGGATGTGGTCTGCATCGGCAAGATCGCTTCTATCTACGATTCGACTGGCGTGACCCAGGATTTGACCGCAAAGAACAACGGGCAATCAATCGATCAGACGATTCGAGCGTTGCATGAAAACACTCGCGGCTTAATCTTTTCGAACCTGGTTGACTTCGACATGCTTTACGGTCATCGTCGCGACACCGAAGGCTACGCGCGCGCGCTTGAACACTTCGATGCACGCTGGCCCGGGATAGAGACCGCAATGCGCGAAGACGATCTCGTAATGATTACTGCCGATCACGGAAACGATCCGACGTTTCGAGGCACGGACCACACGCGCGAATTTGCTCCGCTGATTGTCTTCGGCAAACGCGCAAAACCTGGAGTCAATCTGGGCACACGTAGTTCACTGGCGGACATCGGAAAAACGATCGCTGACAATTTCGGATTGCACTTGCCCGCGGGCTATGGTTTCTTGACCGATATCATCGGGAATTGAAGTTGCGGAAGATGCCCTATCTTAACTCTTCACTAAGATCTACAAGAGTTTCGCGCCAGGCACTGGTGATACTTTTCGTCTTCGGCGGTCTTTTGTTCCCCACCGTGACACGGCAAGCTGCGCAAACCAGACGACCTCCTCGTGTTGTGACTGGGCTGACCGACGTCATCTACGCCGTCCGGTTCTCGCCAGACAGCCAAACGCTGGCGATCGCTCGCGGCTCCAGAGACGATTACCGCGTCGAACTTTGGGACACAACCACCGGAAACTTACGGCACACAATCAAAGGCTTCGACGGAGCGATATGGTCGATATCATTCGCGCCCGATGGCAGGACGCTCGTAACCGCCAGTGGCGGATTTCATCGCAACCGGATCGTGGAAAAGCCAAGCGTGCATGATGGACGCGCCTTCACGGAATTGAAATGGTGGGACGCGCAGAACGGTGAATTAAGACAGCGAGTGGAACTGCCCGGAGAAGATCTGGTTAGCGTAGCAGCCCTTTATTCTCCTAACGGGAAAATGCTGGCAGCATTCGAGCAGCGCGCTGAGCCAAGACTCACCATGATCGACAGTCGCAGCCCTTTGGGTGATCCGGACAATTTAATGCGAAATCCAATCCGGCGTTCCATATTGTACGCCGCCGACTTAAAGCTACTGGATGCCGCCACCGGCGATGTCACCCTTAAACTGAAAGGAGAATTCAGCGGCGGCGAAATGCCCGTTTCGATGCGCGGCTATTCGCGCACGGATTTCGCGGCATTTGTTAATCAACGACGCGACCCGTTGGTTTTGTCTCCCGACGGCCAAATTGTCGCGGCGTGGAACTCGGCCGAAATCAGACTTTGGAGCAGTACTACCGGCGAGGAGCTGCGCAAGCTGAAAAATTTCAAAGGCCGGCTGGCCGCCGTAATATTTTCTCCTGACAGTCGCACGCTTGCGGGCGCCATTACAAAACTCTCATTCAAGAAGAACCGACCGGATTTCAAGAGTGAAGTCCGCACCTGGGACGTGGCCACAGGAGCGGCACGACAGGTAGTTCCGGTAAGCACTCAGTCCGCCTCGAGCCTGGCATTCGCTCTCAACGGGCAGCAACTGCTAATTGGTGGTTTGGAGCGTGAAGAGATGCGCTCGTTTGCAACTTTGGAACTTGCCGATTTGCAGAGTGGAAGCCTCGGCAAACTCATCGGGAAAGACGAAGGGACAGTGAGTTCAATTGCGCTGGCGCCGAATGGTGGAATGTTGGCCTTTCAAACCGACGCGTCCACGGTAAACCTGGTCGACGCCCGCGACTGGAAAATCAAGCACACATTCGATGCCAACAGCGATGGAGAATTACACAACACCGCGACCGGGCGATTTCTTCTGACGGTCAAGAACGTGCTGGCTCTGGCGTTTTCATCTGACGGCAAGACGCTCGCCGGGGAAATCGAACAGGGCGGAATCAAACTCTGGGACACACGCACTGGTGAAGTGAGGAAACACCTGGACGAACGCGAAGGACAACCAACCTTGATCGAGATCTCGTCTGACGCGAAGACCGTTGCCGAAGTTCGTGACGATGAGACGCTAAGCTGGCGGAATACAGTAAGTGGTGACGAAACGATTCTTGCCGAGCACGATCCGAGTATCTCGGCATTAGGAGTTTCTGCTGACGGAAAGATGTTGGCAGTCGCTCATCACGATCGGATTACTGTCCTCGACGTTGCGACGCGTAAATCGAAGGCCACGCTGATGGCTCAGGGTAAGGACCTTAAGCGCCTTGCCTTCTCCGCCGACGGAGAGAGGCTTGCGAGTTCCAGCGACGACGGCACCATCGATGTGTGGAGTATCGAACGCAAGCAGATGCTAATTACTCTTAACACCACAGGAAGAGTTACGGCCTTACGCTTCGCACCGGGCGGCAAATCGCTGGCGAGCGCGAGCGAAGATGGAACTGTCAAATGCTGGGATTTGCAAACCGGCGCGCCGAATCTGCAACTCAAGAAACACAGCGCTACAGTAAACGCGATCGCGTTTTCGCCGGACGGGACCATGATGGCCACGGGCGGAGACGATCGCACGGTGATTATCTGGGACCCAGTTTCCGGTAAATCGCGAAGAACTCTGAAGGGCCACGACCTAACGGTAACTTCCCTTGCCTTTTCGCCGGATGGCGATCTTCTGGCGGTCGGTAGTGGAAATGCTTCGGTAGTCTTATGGGACGCGCGCTCCGGAAAAC
>QHXG01000280.1 GCA_003222845.1 Acidobacteriota bacterium
CACTGACCGAAATCATCACGAACGACTTTTCTTTCGCGTACCGTTTATGCATGTCACGAAGCGATGACACGGACGCCACACAGGGAGGACACCAGGTCCCCCAAAAATCAAGCAGGACGACTTTGCCGCGCAGATCGTCCAGCGCGATGTATTCACCTTCAGAAGTAGTGAATGAAAAATCAGGAGCGTATGCTTCCCTTGCCCGACGCGGAT
>QHXG01000281.1 GCA_003222845.1 Acidobacteriota bacterium
CAATCAAGTTAGGTTCAAGTTGAATGTCCACGCGGCTGAAGCCGGTGGCGTCTTCGACTTTTGACACAGACTCTGAATGCCTGGACTACTGGAAAAACCCGCACGATCGTATTCGACGATACCGCATGAAGCAGCGCCCGCTTCATGTGGCATGGTCATTGCTGGGCCTATGGATAACATATAGGATTAGGTTTGGCCAGGAAGATGAAACTCTGCTCCGGTTATTCGATTCGAACAAAACTCACAGCGTTGATCCTCGCGGTGGTGAGCGCCATCGTCCTGGTGTTATCGGGAAGCAGCATGGCAGCGATTGATGGGGATCTAGACTCCACTTTCGGATCAGGAGGGAAAGTCGTCACCGACTTTTTCGGGCGGAGCAACGGCGCGAACGCAGTTGCTTTGCAGGCTGATGGAAAGATCGTAGTAGTCGGCAATGCGCTCAGTGCGCTGGGACCACCGGATTTTGCCCTCGCGCGTTACAACGGCGACGGCTCGCTGGACAATTCATTCGGCTCCGGAGGAAGAGTAACAACTGATTTCGGCGGGCGGAGCGACAACGCGTCTGCTGTGGCGATCCAGCCCGATGGAAAAATCCTGGCGGCCGGAGGAGCCGACCTTGGCGGTACGCAATTTGATTTTGCTCTGGCGCGTTACAACAGTAACGGCTCGCTCGACTCAACTTTTGGCAGTGGGGGAAAAGTAACGACAGACTTCAATGGTGGGCTTGACGCGGCCTCAGCCATCGCACTGCAAACAGATGGCAAGATAATTCTGGCAGGCTTTGCGACTGCGGGCGATCCTCATATGGCCCTGGCGCGATACAACCCGAACGGAACGCTGGATGGAACATTTGGCGGCCTAGCCTTCGGAAAAGTGGTCACAAACATTAATGGAACGCGTGATTTTGCGAATGCGGTTGCGATTCAATCCGACGGCAAGATCATCGCCGGCGGGCCCACACTAACGCCGCTCGGTTCATTCGTGATGTTCGCGCTCGCGCGATACAACTCGAACGGCGCGCTCGATCCAGCCTTCGGCAACGGCGGCAAAGTTACTACTCAGGTTGTGTCTGGGGACGGAGCGGACGACGAAATTTTCGCGCTTGCGATTCAACCTGACGGCAGAATCATAGCGGCTGGTGAAGCAAATTTTGCTCATGACTTTGGTATGGCCCGCTACCTTACTAATGGATCATTGGATACTTCATTTGGGACTAATGGTCTAGTGACCACGGATTTCAACGGAATGTCCGACAATGCCAGGAGTGTCGCTGTCCAGATCGACGGGAAGATAGTGCTGGCCGGAGCTGCGAACTTGACTACAGGTTCGACCGGGGACTTCGGCATAGCTCGCTACAACCCAAGCGGTTCACTTGACGCAACCTTTGGTACGGGCGGCAAAGTCATCACTGATTTCGGCGGCAACGTTGATATCGCCAGGGGTATAGTTCTCCAATCAGACAACCGAATTGTAGCAGCCGGCTCAACTATCAGTACGCCTGGCACAGGGGAATTTGCCGTGGCGCGGTATCTTGCCACCGCCCAGCCCAGCGACGTCCTGGGTCGGATCGTTGACCCCGGCGGAAATCCTGTTGAAGGGGTGGCTATCAAAATGAGCGGCACCCAGAGTCGTTTGACGATCACCGACTCTCAAGGCAACTTTCGCTTTGCCAACGTCGCCATCAATGGCTCATACACCGTGACGCCCAGCCGTGTGAACTTTACTTTCAGCCCGGCATTGCGCAGCTTCATACATTCAGGTACTCATACCGATGCGTCTTTCACTGCGACGTTAGCGGCGACCGGCTTGAACCCTCTCGACACAAGTGAATACTTTGGGCGACAGCAGTATGTTGATTTTCTTAGTCGCGAACCCGACGAATCAGGCTTTACTTTTTGGGTAAATCAAATCGAGTCTTGCGGCGTGGATGCCAATTGCCGCGAGGTCAGACGCATTAATGTTTCGGCTGCGTTCTTTCTTTCGATTGAGCTCCAGCAGACTGGTTATCTCGTCTATCGGACCTATAAGGCCGCCTATGGAAACATTCCCGGCACGCCGGTCCCCGTTTGGTTTAGCGAGTTCTTGACTGACACGCAACAGATCGGACAAGGCGTGGTCGTGGGCCAGACCGGTTGGGAATCCACT
This sequence comes from Acidobacteriota bacterium, assembly GCA_003222845.1. Taxonomy (GTDB): domain Bacteria; phylum Acidobacteriota; class Blastocatellia; order Pyrinomonadales; family Pyrinomonadaceae; genus UBA11740. The sequence goes on from QHXG01000281.1 coordinate 2,146, forward strand.
CTGGAAAACAATAAACGAACTTTTATGGAAGCATTCGTGCGCCGTTCGCGGTTTGCTGCTGCTTTTCCGCCGGGGACGTCGGCAGCTCAATATGTAGACACGATCAACGCAAACGCTGGCGGAGTGCTGTCCAGTGCTGAACGAAATCAGTTGGTTAATGATCTCATCTCGGAAGCGAAGACCGCGGGTCAGGTGCTCAGGGTCGTAGCCGAAGATCAGGATTTAATCAACAGCGAATTCAATCGGGCATTTGTGCTGATGCAGTACTTCGGATATCTGCGCCGCAATCCGAACGATCCTCCCGAGGCCACGCTTGACTTCCAGGGTTATAACTTCTGGCTGACGAAGCTCAACCAATTCAATGGCAACTTCGTAAACGCTGAAATGGTGAAGGCATTTCTCACGTCGACGGAGTATCGTCAGCGCTTTCCGCGGTGAGAGGAGCGCACGGGTCCTTGCCTTAAGTTCACCGCAGGATGCATGCCCTCCCTTCAATTCGTCGCACCCATCCCATGTCTTTGCTTGCAGAGGCGGCAATAAGTTGGCGGTTCGGCATTATCGAGTTGATGCCTAACCGGCTTCACCGTTTGCAGGTACGCAAATATGGATTTCAGATCATCGTCGGTCATCTTTCCATAGAAATACCAAGGCATTGACGCGTGCAGCGGTCGCGCGCCGACCTTGCCCTCGCGGAGGGCGCGCACAAACGTTGCCTCGTTGTAATAACCAATTCCCGAAGGCGCGGGCGTGATATTCGCCGAAGCGACCGGACCCTTCGGTTCGTAAAGAAGGTATCCACCTGCGAAATGCATGCCCGGTATCCGCTGGCCGTTTTCCTGGGGAGTATGACAATCGTCGCACGATGCCATGCGCACCAGGTAAGCACCCCGCGCCACCGGCGTCGATTGGTCAAGCGCGGGAACCGGCGCGGTCACTGGTTCGGGAACCGCCTGAATGAAGCGGTTAAGAGGGAAAGGTATCTTCGTGGTCGCCATCTCGTTGCGCACCGGCGGAGTGATTCTCAAATAAACGATTACTGAAGCTAAGTCTTCGTCCGACATCCAGCGATAGTTTGGATAAGGCATAATCGGAAAGAGCGCGCGACCGTCGTGTCCGATGCCTTCGCGAATGGCGCGCGCCAAGGTGTCATCACTCCAGCCACCTACGCCGGTTTCTTTGTCGGAAGTGATATTGGGAGCGATAAGCCACGGCATCATCTGATCGGACCATACATGTCCCGAGCCTTCGCGGCCGGCAGCCGGCGGCGCGCCGGGCTTTGACCAGTCGGGGTCGGTGTGACAACCGAAGCAGCCGAGCACTCCATTGACCAGGTACTCGCCTCGGGCCAAACGCTGCGAAGTCGCTTCAAATTTCCGGTCAGTCAGAGCGCGCTGCTTCGCGCCAATGATAGGACGCCAACCTATGGTGAAGGTGATTCCCAGAGTAACGAGAGCGATAACTGCCAGGGTGATGATGCTTGCAAACTTCTTCCAGCGACGTGCCATCCTTTGTTTTATCTCCAATGCTATTATGGTCAAGGCAAAAGAGTTTTTATGACAGGTTACTCACGCGAGTCAACGATTGCTCTGGTCATCTAAGTACCGGCATGAGTGATAAGGAACTATTGGAGGAATGCACCAGACGTGTCAGCGAAGAGCAGCAATCAGAAGACGGCTGGACTGATACCAAAAGAGTTTCCAGTCCAATCGTAATCGGTTGGGAGCAATAACTACTTCGCGGCTTTAGCGCCCAGCCGGACTGGAGCATCGGCCGTTTTGGTTGAAGCTTCCGACAGTTCGCTGCGTCCCAGATCGGCAAAGGCCACAATAATCAGCAGTGCCGTGACGCCAAGCGTGGCGAGAACGTACAGCAGTGCCGTCTGCTCGAAATATATTAATAAGAAGACTAAAAGCGCCAGACCAAAAATCCAGAGATAGGTGAAACCGCGACGCCGTTTGATCTTAGCTGCTCTTATCCTTTGACTCATGATTCTCTCACACGGTTACAATTGAAAGGCTGGCGTCATTGCCAGCCTTCTCGCACGACTGCAAAGTGAACGTTCATTAAGGTATCTTACCAGCGAGAATGAGGGGCAATCCCGTGAAAATGTCACCCAGTTTCTTCGCGGACAACACGCTAACTTCATCAACCTCGATAACATCATAAGGCTTGAGAACCACGTCTTGTACTTTCCCCTGTCTGACCGCCTTGTAGTTAACTTTTATATCCTCTTGTTGCCCACTCTTGTCGTCCTTCTTCCGAAGAATATGAACCCATGGGTCGGCCAGTCTTTGCGGGCCTCCTGCCCGCGCGATGGCCTCGGTAAGCATCATTCGATCCCTCATAATCACAGTCTGTGGCAGGGCTACGCTACCAGTAACAAATACCAGATCACCCTGCGTTACGTAAACAATGTCTCCAGGCCGAATAAAAGGATCGCCATTTTCATCGCCCATTCTGAGAGCGTTGATCTTATAGGTTTGGAGCTGGCCAATATCTGAGCTTTGCGAAGTCTTTTGCGTTGCGAGATCGCCAGGCTCGGAGCACAACTCGGGGATTGTATGAATAACCATAATCGTTCCACCGACATTGTCGGTGAAGCCGCTGGCAGCCGCCACCATCTCGTGCAACTGAACGCGACGAAGCATCGGAACGCGCGTGGGCATGTGCACGGCCCCCCATATCGTTGCCGGCGGACGGCTCTTACGCTCGACAATACGAACACTGACTCGAGGTTTCACCAGGTATTTCGCATACGCATCGGTGACGCTCTTCTGGATTTCTCTCTCGGTACGGCATTTTGCGGGAATGGGGTCATCGATAAATGGGAGTGAAGAAATGTTGCCGTCTTCGTCGATCTCGATAGTAGAATTTAGATCCGACTGGCCCCAAATCCTGACGTCCAAAATATCGCCCGGACCCAATCGATAACCTCTGACTCCCTGCTCGTCTATTGATGCGGAGCCGGGTTGGTAGACGGGAGCCGTCGGCTGTGACTGCGGTTGTGACTGAGATTGTGCCAGCACAGAGATGACCGTGTAGCAACCGAACAACGCAACAAGAGGAATCAGAATCTTCTTCATGGCCACACCTCGGAAGAAAAAATTTGAGCGGTGCAATAATCGCACAAAAGCTTTTGGATGCCAACTATTCGCCAGCAGGGTCTACTGAGGCAGTTTGGGTTTCTCGGTTCAACTTCGAGTCGTTGGCTTGCCGACAACGTTATGGTTCTTTTTTCTTTCTACGGGTCTTCTTGGCGGTAACGCTGGCTTCCACGACTGGAGGCCCAGCTTTCTGCGTATCCAAACGCGCCCTCAACAAATCTATCTCGCGCGTAATTTGCTCCGCGGCAGCTTCGCGATTCTGATCCAAAGTGTCGCGGGTGAGATAGAAGAGCCCATCGCGGTAACAATCAATCGCGCGCCGGTAGTAGCCCTTGAACGCTGCGCGCTCGGCCAACTCAACCCAGTGCGCGACCCGACTAGACATAATGAATTCGCGAACGGCGCCGGCTGATTGATCGAGTTCTCCCGCGTCCGGATAAACTTTCAAAGCAGAATCAAGGCAATCCAACGCGCGATTTGCTAGCTCGACTTTTTCGTGAAGCCGCACACGTTGCTGCGCTTCGTGAGTTAGTGAGCGGGCCGCACCCCGCGCCCAAGCCAGCATGTGCTTTCTTTGCAAAGCTCTCACGCGTTCCTGGCCCGCGATCAAACCCAACCGGTTTTCGGACGGCAGGACTGGCGAAAGTAAAGCTTCTTCGGCGCTCGCGAGATAGTCTACACACAGCTTATAGACGGCCAGATGATCTTCGGGAAAGGAATCGTTAGCATCCGCTTCCACTGCTCGCTTTTGTAATGTGCGGAACGCTTCGGTCTGAATCGTTATTGAATGGAAGTTTCTCCGCTTTGGAGAACCTCTTAGGTGCGATTCTCTGTGCGGGCCGTGTTTTTCCTGGGCCAAAATGTGACGCCTTAAAGTGCGTCGCATCAGAACCTGGCGCGCCGAAGCGGCAACTAACATGACTACGCTGGCTGCCAAGCCGGCGGGTACCCAAGGTGTATCCTCACTCTGCAGCATCCACCAAAGCAGAAAGAAAAGCGCAAACGCCGCGGCGGCGGCGGCGACCATATAGCCTGAAGTCGACGCTTCGCGCGTCGCAGGGTGCCGGCGTGCCCGTGGAAAACCAGACGCGCCACGGAAATTCCTCGGGTTGTAGAAATCCTGATCCAACATCCTTATTCCGATGAACAACTCTGGGAAACGACAGGCCAAACAGGTCTGGCGCTTTCGAACCTCCGAATTATAGTCAGCCCCGAGTAAGATATGTCAATATATCGGCCCCAAAAACGACGTCACAAAGGATTCTGTATGGAAAATGATTCTGTCGAAAAAGTGGTCATCATAACTGGAGCAACCTCAGGAATCGGTCGTGCGGTAGCTTTGAGATTTGCTAAGGCTTTGGCCCGCATTGTGGCGATTGGCCGCAATCGATCCGCGCTCGAAGACGTGGCGAGTGAGATCAAGAGCGCCGGAGGGGAATGCTTGACGCTGGCGGCTGACCTGACGAATGAGAGTGACGGCCGGCTCGCGATTGACGCTGCGGTAAACGAATTTGGACAGCTCGACGTGTTGGTAAATGCTGCGGGCCACATCTCGACCGGCTCAATAGAAGACACGACGCTCAGTGCGTGGGACGCGATGTTGAACGTTAACCTGCGTGCGGTGTTTCACTTGATGCAGACGGCCACACCACACTTAATAAAAACCAAGGGCAATGTCGTAAACATTTCCAGCGTTACCGGCTTGCGATCCTTTCCCGGAGTGCTGGCTTATTGCGTATCGAAAGCCGCAGTGGATCAGTTGACGCGTTGTGCGGCGCTCGAACTTGCTCCGAAAGGGGTACGAGTAAATGCTGTGAATCCCGGCGTTGTCATCACCGAGATCCATAAGCGCGGTGGTATGAGCGAGGATAATTACGCGAACTTTCTCGAACACTCTAAGACCACTCACCCTCTGGGACGAGTGGGCAGAGCCAGCGAAGTCGCCGAACTCGTGTTTTATCTCGCTTCCGAAAAAGCTTCGTGGATAACGGGCGCGACGTATCAGATCGACGGCGGACGGGCGCTGACTTGCGCGCGATAGGATGGCTGAATTCTAGCCATGCCTTGATCCCTCTCTTAAAAGTCTGGCAACTGTCGCCGGAAGCTCGTTAGTCTGTTCGGGTGTCCTAAGAAAAGCGTCGACCCCCGCTCGCCAGGCTTGAGTCTCGTAATCACCGGCCGAAAGCATCACGATCGGCGTACGACGTCGGTTAGTTATCTTGCGGGCACGCTGCACTAATTCAAGACCGCTAAGTCCCGGCACATCGGTATCGATCACCAGTACATCATAAAAATCGTCGC
>QHXG01000223.1:0-2868 GCA_003222845.1 Acidobacteriota bacterium
CGGGAGGCGTGAAGCATCGGCGACTGAAAACGAGCGGTGGCAGCTTTCTCGCTACGCACGATCCCCGTGAAATCCTCGGCATAGGCCAGGCTACGAAGATTGACAGCGTTGAGATCAAGTGGCCGAGTGGACGCGTGGATAAGCTTATGAACCTACCGATCAATAAATATGTCAAGGTTGTCGAGGGGAAGGGAGAATGACTGTATCCTCGCATTTCGTTGCCTGGCACGTAGCTAAAATGACCGAATAGTAATATCGGTAGGACCAGTTTTGTACCGAGCAACAACACGGCTTCACGCAAACGAACGATAGCCAACTTGATTAAGAGCTATTTGAGTTCCGCGCAAAAGTTCGTCGACATGTGAGGTCGCTTCTACGCCCACGACGAATGCATCAACGACGGCACTCTCGACCTGGAAGCGAAAACAGTCGGCCGGTGAGAGTCTCCGTGCGCCGCCCAGGAGATCGCCTTGCCCGACGACTTTCATTCCGATCATTCCCTGGCCCTTCGCGCGCATTTTCTGGAACAGCGCGCGAGCCGTTTCGACATCCGCGTCCATGTGAGCGCGGCCCGGGTTCCAGCGCACCTGATTGACTTGCACCCAATCGCTCGCGGCGGCCGTTTCAAGTGCTCCAAAGTTGTGACAAGTAACGCCATGCGCGCGAATCTTCCCACCTCGCTTCGCTTCAGCGAAGACATCCATGACGCCGCGATAACGCTCCGTCCAATCGGGTATCGTGACGCAATGGATGATTAATGAATCGATATAGTCGGTACGCAGCTCACGCAGAAACCGATCAATGTCTTCACGCGCGCCCTGAGGATCGCGATTGTCGGTCTTGGTTTGGATAACGTATCGATCGCGCGGCACTCCTTTCATTGCCTCGGCGAAGTAAGAATGCGAACCGTACGAATCGGCCAGATCAAAGAAGTTGATGCCACGATCGAACGCGTGGCGCATCAGGCGGGTGAATTCGCCCTGGCCGAGCTGTGTTTGGTTCGAGCGATGGGCCCAGCCAATACTGCCAGTCCCAACGCCCACCATTGAGACATGCAAGCCGCTCTTGCCGAGTGACACTTGGCTCGTAGGCGTCATTGAGCCGCGAATTACTGGCTCAGACGCAGTGATTTGCCTGGTGGTCGGTCGCCAATGAGTGAAGATTGCAGCGCTGGTTGAGGTCACCCCAGCCGTCGCTATCGCCGTTCCGAAAAACTCGCGCCGGCTTAGCTTTCTCATATTGCCCACCTCCTGTATCTATTCTCCAAGGAACTGAATTCTACTTGCATTCGGCCAAGAAAGATCATTTTTATTCGTTCCTTATAGCTGATCATTTGCGTTGTGCGGTCAGACCTGGCCAGTCATCAGTGCGGAACGGTGAAGCGGGCAAGTTCGCTCCGTTGTACAAGTTGACGGAAGGGTTATCGGCCCATGCATAACGCACTGCCACGGGTCTCGGAACATTGTGACTTGAAACGACAATTGTTTCGCCATCGATGCGTGCGTCCGCCCAGATGAATTTGCGATCAGCGCCGGCAATCGCGAATCCTTTGGGCGCTTGCGCATCAGTCGTCTTCAATCCACCGCTGTGAGTAAAACGAATGCGCACCGTGTCGCCTTCGATTGAATAAGAACCGAAAAGCGGCCCTGAAGATTCGATCTTCTGACGATAAGTACCGGCGAGGGCCCACACCGCCAATCTATGCCCCACGTCCAACTTGTTGCGCGGATGAATGTCGTTCGTGTCGCCGATGTCTATGATTACCGCCATCCCCGTGTGCGGCTCTCGCAACGTCATCGTTTGCGCCTCGCGCAGCTCAGCCCACTCGCTTTCACTTGGCTCAGACTTTGCCGGCTGCCAATTCGCGAGCTGCACGAAATAGAAAGGAAAGTCGCCTTCACTCCAAGCCTTGCGCCAATCACGAATCATCGCCGGAAAGAGTGTGCGATATTGATAAGCGCGCCCTGCATTGCTCTCGCCCTGATACCAGATGGCGCCGCGGATCGCATATGGTGTGAGCGGCGCGAGCATAGCGTTGTAAAGCACACTCGGACTGTTCTGATTATTCGGACCGGGCGCTTGTGGTCGCGATCCCCAATCCGGCCGCTTGGGCTCGAGAGCTAGTTCGACTTTGTAAACCCAAGCGCCATCAAGCTTGATCGTATCGTTCGGTTTTGCTCTGGGAGGCGCCAGCGTCATCTGTCCGCCGCCGCCGAAGCCACCTTCACCGGCGGCATCGAACACGCGCACGGCGATTACGTTTCGGCCCGCATGGACGAGAGAGGCGGGAATCGGATAGCGCCGCGGTGTCATATAACTGTTCGCTGTCTCCTTGCCAATCCCACCCACTCTCGTGCCGTTGAAGTAAGTCGTGTCGTAATCATCAATCGCGGTAAGGTTCAGAACCAGATCCTTGCCGGCCCAGCCTGCGGGCAAGTCAACCTCTTTGCGAAACCAAACAGCGCCATCGATATTCAGTCCCGCGGTTTCGATGTACTGTGGCAGATTCATCTTTTTCCAGTCCGCCGCGTTGAATACGACATTTGCATAGCCGAGGGCTCCACCTTTGTTACCTGGGTCAGCATAAATATTTTTCTCTTCCCATTGGGCCAAAGCGCGCTCGTAGTCTGCCTGTCGCTGAGGGAGTGATTTCAAACTCTCCTGATATCGATCGAGGATCGGCTTCAGTTCAGGGGTTGAAGCGAGTGCTTCGTAGCTGGTCCACGCTTCAGCCGGCGTGCCGCCCCAGGAAGTGTGAATCAAACCGAGCGGAATTCTTAAATGTTGATAGAGTTCGCGGCCAAAGAAATAACCAACCGCGGAGAATTGACCAACTTGATCCGGAGTTGTGACTACCCAGCGGCCTTT
>QHXG01000223.1:2897-21231 GCA_003222845.1 Acidobacteriota bacterium
GAGGCCGCCGTGCTCTTGTCGACCGTGAATAAATGAATTTCAGGATAGTTCGCCTGAGCGACTGCTTCGGCGCCGGCCTTCGCATTCACGAGCGGCCATTCCATATTCGACTGGCCCGAGCAAATCCAAACTTCGCCGACCAGCACGTTCTTCAAAGTGAGAGTGTTCGCGGCCCTTATAGTAAGCACAAATGGCCCGCCGGCTTTGAATGGCCCAATAAATGTTTGCCAACGTCCGTTTTGATCCGCTGTCGTTTGGGCCGTTCTTGAGCTGAAGCTCACAGCGACCCGCTCGCCAGCGCTTGCCGTTCCCCAGATGCGAACCTTCATGCCCTGTTGCAGGACCATGTTATCGCCGATAACCGAAGGAACACGCACTTCGGCGAAGATGCTGGTGGACCGTGCCGCTAAGAGGGCGAGCACTAATGCGCCGAAAAGAAATTTAGAGCCATTTTTTCGTTCAAGGGCCATACGATTCAAAAAACTCAGCGCAACGTAAACTCTTGACTCAAGCCGCCAAATAAACGGCCGTGAGAAACAGAGAAAGAATGACTTTCATAACGCAAGAACAGATTCCCAACGGCTCTCTGGTAGCCGTTAATCATTGCGGGCGTGGCTGTGTTGACCAGTTTCTTCATTCCGCCGGCGTGGTCGATCGAAGCTGGCGTAACTCGGCGGCTGCGATTACCAGTTTACGCACGCTCGTGATGACGACGAACTCGAGCGCCGCTTTTGGTTTTGCAGCTTCGTCAAGCCTGGCCAACTGGGCGTTACGCCACTCAGTTGTAGGCGCGTCGCCGGTAGATAAGTAAGACATCGCTTCCAATCCTGCCTCCGCAATAACCGCTAGATTATTTGCCAAGGGCCTGGCCTCTTGCAGCGCGGGAGATCGATCGATCAAGGGTTCCAGCGCGCGACTTGCACTTTGCCATTCAGCCAGCGTGTGTTCGAGGTTCGGCCGATAGAGCGAAAAGCGCGGAGCGTCGGATAGGAAACCGTCAACGTTCGCAGCGAATTGACGAGCTGTTTCACTGTCTGGCCGCGCCGCATCGACCAGGCCGGTTAGCGGACTCAGCATCGTTTGCGGCCGCATTTGATAGCGGCGATATTCTTTTACGGGTTCGATTATCGACGCCAGGGTGCGCAGTGGTCCAGTGTTCTCGCTTGCCGCCAGGCGGCGGAGCAACATGCCGTAATTCTTTTCGTGAGTTAGTCCCAACTCTTCCAGTTGACGACTGATCACGGACAAGCGCCGGTACATGTCCTCAATATCTATCACATTTCGCGGGGACCAAAGCCGCTCGGCGATGGCGGCCGTGCGGGGCCAGATGCGCGAGTCAATCGTCTCGGGGCTTACCCACTCACCCCACATGGTCGCTTCGCCACCGAGAATACGTTTCGCTTCTTCCGCGGTGAGAGTGGTGTTCTGAGGAATAGGATCAGCCAGATAATGTTGCGACGCTGGAAAGATCAGATCGATGTAATAGCCAGCCGACAGAATTCCGTTGTAACCCTTCTTGGCGGCGTCGGCGAGAGATGCCGGTCCACGCCACGAGTGAATGATCGCGTCTTTGGGCAGATCCGGATGCAGTATCTCTTCCCAGCCAATCATTTTCTTGTGGTGCTTCTGTAGGATTTTCAAGACGCGTTGATTAAAGTAAGCCTGCAAGGCGCGATTGTCTTTAATTCCCTTCTCTTTCATAAAGGCCTGGATTTGCGGATTGCGATCCCATTGCTTCCCTTCGTTCTCATCTCCGCCAATGTGCATGTAAGCATCAGGAAAAAGTCCAGCCATCTCACCCAGAAACGTGTCAAGAAACTTGTAAGTCTGCTCGCGCGTAGGATCGAGCGCCGGCTCAAAAATTCCTGCACCACGCTCAATTTTATAAGGCCCGGGAGCACTGCCGATTTCCGGGTAACCAACCAACCAACTGGTGCTGTGCCCGGGAATATCAAATTCCGGCATGACCCTAATGCCGCGGTCACGAGCATAGGCGATGATCTCGCGCACCTGGTCCTGCGTGTAGAAGAGACCATCGGAGCCAAGTGTGTGGAGTTTGGGAAGCTTTTTACTCTCGACGCGAAAGCCCTGGTCCTCTGTCAGGTGCCAGTGAAGGACGTTCAGCTTTACTGCCGCCATAGCATCCAGATTCCGTTTGAGTACTTCCATCGGCTCGTAGTGCCGGCCAACGTCGATGAGTAACCCCCGCCAGGGAAAGCGCGGTTGATCTTGGATCTTGATACCGGGCAGATAATATCCTTCGCGGTCACTGTGGAGCAGTTGCAGGAAAGTCTCCAGTCCGCGCAATGCGCCTACCACAGTCGGCGCGACCAGCCGTGCCTGTTTGTCGGTGACTTCGAAGCTATAGCTTTCGTCTTCGCTGAGAGAGGGAACAATGTCGCCAGCCCGTTCGCATTGGACCACCAGGGCGGCAGTGCTTTCATCGGCCGCGAGGTCAGACGGCAGAGTCAACACGGTTCGTCCCGCAAGCCGGGCGACCATGCGAGCGATGCCGGCGCGCAACCGATCGTCCATATAGTTCTTAACTGCGACGTTGAAACTGCGGGTAATTGGCAGGCGCCCTGTTTGAATCTGCACCGAAGCGGGCACCGGCATGAGATTCATTTGGTCCGGCGCTATCATTTCGGGTGCGGCGCCCTGTACTCGTAATGGGAAGGCCAGGCTCAAAGTATAGGTTCCGATCAGCAGTAGGATGATGTATTTGACAGCCTTCATAGATAACAAGGTTTCACGTTGGTTTCCGGATATTTCGGTTATTTTGTAGCGTGGCCTGGGCTCGCTCCTTAACTGTTTGGACCTTTCGAGAGTCTCAGCAGGCGCCAAGCCCAAAGACATAAAGCTGCCGCGGCAACGGTTATGAGAACCCAAACCGGATCCTTGGCGAGGTGCGGACCTTCCACGATGATCCTCAAGAGATGCGCCAGCGTTAGCAGCGCAAAAACCGCGCCGGTAGTTATGACATATGCTTTCATAGTATCTCCTCCTGTGAAACGGCGCCCAAGCACCCCAGACTCACCCCGCTGACAGCGATTTTTTGCTGGCACTATTTGGTTCGAAATCGTACCATAATCGCAGCCCATTTTATTGCTGGCATTGTAGCCGATTCGCCGCGGATATCGGCGATCGAAAGTGGTCAATAAGGGAATTTCTCAAATGAATATGAAGAAGGTCCGCGATTCTCGCTCCCGGAAAGAAATATTTGCCGCGAGAGTGACCCTCGTCCCTCTATTGACCTGCTTATTTATCGCTACGTGCCCGATAGCGTACGCGAGTGATCCCACGGTATGGAGCCTGGTTTGGAGCGACGAGTTCAACGGCCCCAACGGCTCGGCGGTTGATTCCAGCAAATGGTCCTTTGATATCGGCGGCAACGGCTGGGGCAACAACGAACTCGAGACCTATACGAGTCGAACCATAAACGCGTATCAAGACGGTGGCCAGCTCGTAATCAAAGCAATTAAGGAAACTTTCACCGGCCCTGATAACATAACTCGCAACTACACTTCGGCAAGACTGCTTACCAAGAATAAATTCAGCCAGGCCTACGGACGGTTTGAAGCGCGAATCAAAATCCCTTACGGCCAGGGCATCTGGCCGGCGTTTTGGATGTTAGGTGACAATATTAGTACTGCTGGCTGGCCGAACTGCGGCGAGATCGACATCATGGAAAATATTGGAAAGGAACCGTCGATCGTTCACGGCACTTTTCATGGACCCGGTTACTCAGGCGGAAACGGCGTAAGTGCGGCCTACGCGTTAGCCAGTGGCCAGAAGTTCGCTGATGATTTCCATACCTTCACCGTCGAATGGGAACCAAACGTCGTCCGATTTTACGTTGATGGACTCTTGTACAAGACGCGTACACCAGCGGATCTGCCCACCGGAACGACCTGGGTTTTTGATCATCCATTTTTTATTATTCTGAATGTGGCGGTCGGCGGAGGCTGGCCCGGAAATCCCGACGCCACAACCGTTTTCCCGCAACAGATGCTGGTCGATTATGTGCGCGTCTATCAACGCTCTTCGCCGTCAAACGTGCCGGTGCTGTTTACTGACGAAGGTGCTAACCGGGCTCTGGCTCTCGACTCGGTAACGTTCAAGCGCGATCCCTTTTCAGTTAGGAATTCGCTCAACTTCAGCTCGGATCGTACCACCAGGTTGATGCTTCTATCCGCCAATCTGGATCTGCAGCCCGGAGATGGCCCATCGATCGTGACGGCCCAGGCCGACGATGGGAAAGGTCATACATTCCCACTCGCCGTGGAATGGATAGGCCGGCTGCCGAGCTTTGATTGGATCACCGTGGTGATTGCCAAATTGCCGGATGAGTTAATCGGCGCCGGCCAGGCGCTCATCAGTGTGACGGCACACAGTCAAACCAGCAACCAGGTTTCGGTTTCTATTTCACCTTGATGCCAAGCGGCGAAAGCATTTCAGTACTCATTTCAATTCGAACCTGTCTTTCAGTCCGGCAATCATTACCTCGAAGTCGCCTGGTTCCAGCACTGGTTTATTATTAGCGCCAATGAAAGAAAGATCCTCTGGGCGCAGCTTGAAGGTCAATGTTCGGCTCTGTCCGGGTGTCAGAAAGACTTTCGCAAAACGTTTGAGCCTTTTTCCGGCGGGCGATAAAGAAGCAACTAGATCGCTGACATAAAGTTGGACGACTTCCTTGCCCGCTCGTCGACCGCTGTTGGTTACGGTGACGCTTACTGACAGTTGATCACTCGCTCCAATTGTCTTCCGATTAAGGCGCAGATCTTTATAGCTGAACGTCGTGTAGCTCAGACCCTCGCCGAATTCAAACTGCGGTCTGATGCCGGCGTTGTCGAACGACTCAGTCTCGAATACCTTATGATCGTAAGTAATCAAGCCATTTGGAAAGCGCGGGTAGGTGAAGGGCAGTTTGCCGCAGGGGTTAAAGTCGCCAAACAAAACGTCGGCCACTGCCTGCCCACCTTCGTTGCCGGGGTTGTAGGCCATCAAAACGGCGCTGGCATTGTCGGCGATACGATTGATAACTCGCGGCCGGCCTTCGACCAGCACCAGCACAATCGGTTTGCCTGTGGCTTCGATCGCTTCCGCGAGTTTCCGTTGCGGCTCGCCCAAACTTAGATCCGCAATGTCACCGGGTGTCTCGGTATACGATCCTTCGCCAAGACACAGCACGACCACATCAACAGCGCCGGCGGCCCGCACCGCAGCCGGAATGTCGACTTCGGCTTCGAGATTAGTCGGGGTGTTGTTTGACGGAGTTCCTGCAGGGCGCACGATCTTCGTGCCAGGAACGTAGGTTACGTTTGCCGCTCCGGCCTTTGCTTCGATTGCGCGCCGAATGGTCCGACGATCCTTAGGATAAAGTGACTCTTCCGAACCTTGCCAGACATAGGTCCAACCGTTGTTCAGAGAGATCAGCGAGTCGGCAGTCGGGCCGGTAACCAGCACTTTCCGATCTTTCGAGAGCGGCAGCAAGTTATTTGTGTTCTTTAGCAGCGTCATCGATTCACGGGCTGCTTGCAGGCTGGTCTGTCGCGATTCGGGCAATCCAACCCTTGACTTGAGTGCAGGATTGGGCATTGGATTATCAAAGAGGCCCAGCTCGAATTTTACTTTCAAGATCCGGCGGACGGCTTCATCGATGCGTGACTGTGGCACGGCGCCTTCCTTAACCAAAGCAATCAGGTGATCGCTGAAACTGTAATCAAGCGGCACCATACTCATATCGATGCCAGCCATTATTGCCATTCGGGTGGCCTCTTTTTCATTCGCCGCCACATGCCAGTTGGTCACTAACTTCTTGATGTCTTCCCAGTCAGAAACTACAAATCCTTTGAAGCCGAGTTCATCACGAAGGATGTCAGTCAGGATGTGTCGATTGATGTGGCCGGGAATACCATTGATCTCCGCGGAGTTGACCATCACGGTGTGCGCGCCCGCTTTGACTGCCGCGTCGAAGGTCGGCAGGAAATATTCCCGCAGGTAATTTTCCGGAATCCAGCCGGGAGTGCGGTCGCGACCGCTGAGCGGAAAACTGTAGCCCATGTAATGTTTCAAGCTGGCGGCTACATGGTCTTGCGAGCCAACATCCGTACCTTCCAAGCCACGCACGAAAGCTGCTCCCATCACTTTTGCGAGGTAGGGATCTTCACCGAACGTTTCATAAAACCGAGGCCACACCGGTTGTCGCCCGATATCAAGCACCGGTGAAAAACTCCACGGGATGCCGGCGGCGCGGGTTTCCATAGCGGCGATTTCAGAACCGCGTTTCATCAACTCCGGATTCCAGGTCGCGGCCATGCCAATCTCCTGCGGGAACAGAGTTGCACCCTGGACATAGTTTGCGCCATGAATTGAATCGATTCCGTAGATAACCGGAATCCCGAGCCGGGTCTTTTTGGTCGCGGTCTCCTGAATCTGGTTAATGATTTCGTGCCATTTGTCGACAGTCAGCGCCTGCTCCGCAACGTTTAGAATTGATCCGACACCATAGCGCACGATTGCTTTATCAAGCTTGGCCGGATCAATCTGGATCTCCTGATCCCTGCCTTTCGCAATCATGCCGATGGCGAGCTGGGTCATTTGTCCGACTTTTTCTTCAAGCGTCATGCGCTTGAGCAGGGCTTCGATCTTTTGCGAGTTATCACGTTGTGGCCCAGCGACGCGAATGGCGTTTTGAAAAAACAGATCGCTGTCGTCAATGTCTACTTTCACTGGTCCTCTTTCGTCTGTTTGAGCCGGAAGGGCGTTCATGCTTTTTGCCTTGGGTGCCGGATGGCCGAGCCAGAGTGAGAGGGCAGAAACCGCGAGCACGAGGGCCACTATTCTCATCGAATTATTGGTTTCCTTTTTTGGAAGGGATCAAAGAAACAGCGACGCTATTCTCGTCTATCGGCTGGGGATATTCAAGCGGTAAGGGACACAGAAATCCGGTAAATCACTGAAGTTTTCTCCAACAGTTTCTTCCGCTTTTCCCATGGTCTCCATGTCTCCGTGGCGAGCGGTGTCCTAAAATTCCCACTCGCTCAACGCTCCGTCTTCCCGATCAACTTGCCGACTTCGCGCCAGGTAATAAGCTTAACGTTATTTTCCTTGAGCAACTTCCGAAAAGCATCGCTGGTCACAAAGTCGAAATCGCGTTGGCGCCATTCAGCGCCCCAATTCGGATGGCCGAAGGTCACGCCTTTCATCTCGTCGTCGGCAAATGCCAGGTGCACGATCATGCAAGTGACGCCCGGTTTCAGATTCTTGATTTCTTCTGCATAGAACTTCGACCAGTCCGCGGGAGCGACAGTGGGCTCGATGCTTATGATTCTATCCAGCACTACGTCACCGGGGCCAAGTAGAGAGGGCATGAAAGGCGCCCTGGTAAACGACTCCCGCGAAAGTCTGAACGGCAGTTTGTTCTCGCTTGCCACTCTTACCAGCATCTCAAACAGGGCCTTGCTCTGGTAAAGCGTGCCCATGTGAGAATCGAGATGGGTAGGTTGAATACCAAGTGCTTTGGCACGCGCGATCTGCGCCCGAATCTCGGCTTCCGCTTCCTGGATATCCATATGCGCGGCCGCCTCTCTTTCCAGCGGATATAAATAGCCGCTACTGTCCAACAACGATGGCACGCGCTCTTTCCCCAGAACAGGACCCCAGCGATAGAGACTCCACTCGCTGGTGAGCGTCAGGTGCAAGCCGAGATCGGCCTCCGGATGAGCACGCGCATACGCCGCTATCTCGGGAAGCCAGGGACACGGAATCATGATGCTCGCTGAACTGACCAGTCCGCTCTCGAGCGCTTTTATCGAGGCGCTGTTAACAGAGTGGGCCACTCCCAGATCGTCGGCATGCACGATCAGAAGTTTCGCGTCGCGTGGGTAGCCGAGGCGCTCTGCTAAGGTCTTCGTCTCTGACTGTGACGGCGACCGTTCCCTCTTATGAAGTGCGGCTGCCGGTGAAGCAGCAAGCATCAACGTTATGGTGACAATAAAAAGTTTTGCTTTCATTTTCTCACCTGCTGTATAAGGCAACATTAGTCAGCGTAACCTGGGGCTGGCACCTACCTTCCGAAGCGGCGGAACCGAAGATTGCGGCGCCAGTTTGATTCGCGCGCGAAAGGTATGTTTCGCCGCACGAAATGTCAAACAAAGTTTTCTAAGAAAGTGGCACGCGCATCTTGCGCGTGATTCACGGGCGGGACGTAGCTTTGCACAACAACGTGGCCCGCGCCTCGTCCGCGCAGCGGACAATTGATAATATCAACCCAGCAGGGCTATTGTCGGTCGTCCGCTGACGCGGACTGTTTGAAGTACCCGTTCCTGCAAAGCTCCGGTACGCTCGGGCCACTTTCACAAACTAAACCAAAACGGAAATAAGTCTCTCCACTGGCTGTCATGTTCGGATATGATGTGAGCTTCAAACGACGTTTCAATAATCTCCATGGCATCTGAATCCCGAAAGGTTGGAAACGAAGGCGCGCCTCTGCTGAGACGCTTTGGGCTGGTGCAAGCGACCGCCCTGAACATGTCGAACATGATCGGGGTGGGCCCATTCATAACGATTCCGCTTTTAATGTCGGCCCTGGGTGGGCCCCAGGCCATGTTGGGGTGGATTGTCGCGGTGCTGATCGCCATTCCTGACGGGATGGTCTGGAGCGAGCTTGGCGCGGCCATGCCGGGATCGGGAGGTTCGTATCTGTACCTGCGAGAGGGTTTCGGCCGAGAAACCTTCGGCCGGCTGATCGCATTTCTGTTTATCTGGCAATTCATTCTGAGTGGGCCGTTGGAAATAGCCTCGGGCTACATCGGCTTCGCCAGATATACAAACTACATCTGGACTGGCATGACGCAGCGAGCGACATTGTCGGTGGCCGCGGCGGTCGGCGTCATTAATATTGTGCTGTTGTATCGCCGCATTACCTCGATTGGCAAGATTACCGTTAGTCTGTGGATTGGCACTTTGCTGACCACACTTGCTGTAATGATCACCGGGGCAATGCATTTCAGTGCCGCTCGCGCTTTTGATTTCCCTCCGGGAGCATTTACGTTTTCGCTCGGATTCCTTTTCGGTCTCGGCGCCGCCTCGCGCGTCGGCATGTACGACTATCTGGGTTATTACGACATCTGTTACATCGGTGATGAAGTGAAGGATCCGGGCCGGACCATACCCCGCTCTATAATCATCAGTGTGATTGCGGTGGCGATTATTTACCTGGCCATCAATCTTTCGGTTATTGGTGTGGTTCCCTGGCGAGAGTTTGTTCCCTGGGACAAGCACCCCGAATCCGCGTTCCTGGTCTCCGCGATGATGGAGAAGATCTACGGTACCAGGATGGCTACGGTTTTCACGGCGATGGTGCTCTGGACGGCGTTCGGTTCGGTCTTCGCGCTGTTGCTCGGCTACTCGCGAATTCCTTACGCAGCCGCGCTTGATGGTTACTTCTTCAAAGTGTTCGGGCGCCTTCATCCCACAAAGCGATTCCCTTATGTCGCGCTGATCGTGCTGGGGGTAATCTCGATCATTTGCAGTTTCTTTTCGCTGGATGTTGTTATTGACGCGCTAATTTCAACCCGAATTCTGGTGCAGTTCATCGGCCAAATTCTCGCGCTTATACTGCTGAGAAAACGGGCGCCGGACATGCCCCGGCCCTATAAGATGTGGTTGTACCCGCTTCCTTGTCTGGTCGCGCTCATCGGTTGGATATTCATCTTCGCGACTACGGCATGGCCGGTAATTCTCCTTGGTCTCGGCACGCTTGCGCTGGGCGCGGTCTTTTTCTTTGTATGGTCGTGGTATACGAAGCGGTGGCCGTTTGCTTTTTCCGTGTCTGCTACCGTTGATTGATTGCGAGACAAAGCAATGTCAAGACGATTGACAATCGGTTTCAGTTTTCTATGCTTCGGCCTTAGTGGATCGGCGATGGCCCAGAGCCGCCGACCGCAATCTCCGCCGGCAAAGATGTTTCTGCGCGAACACTGGACCATTCAGTCTTCCGCTCAAGTCAAAGATAAAGGCGACGTGGTGTCCCAAAGGGGCTTTCAAGCGCGGAACTGGTATCCCGCCAGGGTTCCTTCAACGATTGCCGGTACGCTGGTCGATAATAAGGTGTACCCCGATCCTTTTGTCGGCATGAATCTAAGACTGATGCCGGGTTGCAGTTATCCAATCGGTGCAAACTTCTCGTTGCGGCCGATGCCGGAAGACAGCCCCTTCCGCGTTTCCTGGTGGTATCGAACTGAATTTCGTCGGCCTGCCGGCTATCGTGATCGAAACATTTGGTTGCATCTGGATGGCGTCAACTTTCGCGCCAACATCTGGCTCAACGGCAAGCAGATTGCTACCTCGGATCAGATAGCCGGCACATTTCGCCTGCATGAGCTGAACATCCGCGACGTGACGCGCTCAGGATTGAATACGCTGGCCATTGAGGTCTTCCCGCAACAGCCAGATGATCTCGGCTGGACCTGGGTCGATTGGAATCCCATGCCACCCGATAAGAACATGGGCATCTTCCGTGACGTCTATCTCACCAGCAGCGGGCCCGTCACGCTCCGCTATCCGCAGGTGGTCACGCAATTCGATCTGCCTTCGCTTGAGACTGCGCATCTGACCGTCAACGCCGAGGCGCACAACACAAGCGATCATGAAGTTGAAGGTTTGTTGAGTGGGCGCATCGAAGGTATTCGCTTCTCGCAGCGAGTCAAACTCGCGCCTCAGGAAACCAGGTCGGTTTCCTTCACACCTCAACAGTTTCCCCAACTCAACATTGCTCATCCACGTATCTGGTGGCCGGTGCATCTGGGCGCGCAAAATCTTTACGGTCTGGAAATAGAGTTCACAGCAGATGGCAAAGTTTCCGATCGCCAGACTACCCGCTTTGGCATTCGAGAGATTAACTCCGAATTGGATAATCAAAATCACCGCGTCTTCAAAGTCAATGGCCAGAATGTACTGATCCGTGGCGGCGGCTGGGCCTCAGACATGTTTCTTCGTTTTATGCCTAATCGGCTCAGAGCAGAGTTTCAGTATGTCAAAGACATGAACTTGAATGCGATTCGTCTCGAGGGACAACTTCAGCCCGATTACTTTTTCGATCTCGCCGACGAATATGGAGTTCTGATTATGGCCGGTTGGTGCTGTTGCTCGCATTGGGAGCATTGGCAGCATCGGAACGATTACAAGGAAGGACCGGTTTGGGATAAAGAGGACTACGACATAGCCGCTAAATCACAGGCAGATCAGATCAGACGCCTGAGAAACCATCCGAGTGTGTTGGTGTGGTTGAATGGCAGCGACAATCCGCCGCCCGCCGATGTCGAACAGATGTACATAGACATCCTCAAGAAATATCAATGGCCCAATCCATTCCTTTCCTCGGCGACAGCAAAAAAGGCCGAGTTCAGCGGCCCCACCGGGGTCAAAATGGAAGGACCATACGAGTGGGTGCCTGCTTCATACTGGCTATTGGATAAAGAGGCCGGCGGCGCCCATGGATTCGCGACCGAGATCAGTCCCGGACCGGCCGTGCCGCCGCTCGAAAGCCTGGAGCGGATGATACCGAAACAACATCTCTGGCCCATCGACGAGTTTTGGAACTATCACTCCGGTGGTGGGCAGTTCAAAAACATAAAGGTTTTTACTGACGCTGTTAATGGACGTTACGGCGCCGCGAAAGATGTGCGGGATTTCGCGGCGAAGTCGCAATTGATGGCCTACGAAGGCCAGCGAGCAATGTTTGAAGCCTATGCCGGCAACAGGTACACATCGACCGGCGTGATTCAGTGGATGCTGAACAACGCCTGGCCTTCCTTGATCTGGCATCTTTATGACTACTACCTGATGCCTGCCGGCGGTTACTTTGGAACCAAGAAAGCCTGCGAGCCGATCCACGTGCAATACTCCTACGACGACAAGAGTGTGGTGGCGGTGAATACTACCTCTCGACCACAACCACAATTGAAGGTGACGGCGCAAGTGTACGACATCAGTCTCGCGGAAAAGTTTTCCAAAGCGACTGAGGTAGATTTGGCCGCGGATAGTAACTTCAAAGCTTTCTCCATTCCGCAAATAAAAGATCTTTCGGCGACCTATTTTCTTAAGCTCACGCTGCAAAACTCGACTGGTCAAATTGTCAGTTCCAACTTTTATTGGTTGTCGACTACCGACGATGTGCTCGATAAGTCCAAAACCAAATGGTACTACACACCGGTCAGTTCGTATGCCGACATGACCCAACTCGAAAAACTTCCTCCTGTGAAGTTGGCCGTGTCTGCCAGAGCCGTGCGTCGCGGCGGCGAAGAGATCGCGCACGTGAGCATTTCAAATCCCAGTCGCGGCCTCGCCTTCTTTGTTCATCTTCAGATAAAACACGGAACTGATGAGCGAGACGTCCTGCCGATTCTTTGGGAAGACAACTACATCTCTCTGCTGCCCGGCGAGCGCAGGGAGATTACGGCAACTTATAAGGTCAAGGACCTGGGCAACGCGACTGCATTTCTGAAGGTCGAAGGCTGGAATAGCGTTCACATCAAGATTCCTTTGGCAGCTAATAAGAAGCAATAAGCCGCATCATGAAACCGCTGAGGCAGGTCGTGCCGACATTGGTTTTGCTCACGATGCTGATGGAGAGCGCCTGAGAATCGTGACCGAACTGGGCGACTCTTCCTTGCATTTGGCAACTATTAGAGTGATGTCGTCGTGCTGTTCGTGAGGGCTGAAATGCTGGACGTCCTCAACGATCGACGCAAGCAGGGCCTCTGAAGACAAGTCACGGTTTCGGCGCAAGACTTCAATGAGACGCTGTTCTCCATACTCGTCGCCGGGATTGTTGAATGATTCAGTTATGCCATCGGTGTATAGTGCGAGCGTGTCTCCTGAAAAGATTTCGAGCTCCGCAATCGAGCAATCCCACTCGCTGAAGAGTCCCAGTACCGTGCCGGTGGAATCGAGCCGCTCAAGAGTGTTATCGCTGCGAAGGAGAAGCGCGGAAAGATGCCCACAATTTGCATAACGCAAGCGCCGCAATTTGTCGTCATATTCAGCAAAGAAGAGCGTAGCGTATGCGTTGTCAGGGGTGTTTTCGTAAAAGAGCTCGTTCACTGAGCGCAAGAGGCGCCGCGGTTGATCCCAGGCGATTGCACACTGACTTCGCAGATTCGCTTGAAGATGGGCCATCAAAAGGGCCGCAGCAATTCCCTTCCCTGAAATGTCGCCAATCACCAGCCCGAGCTGTTGAGGACCCAGATTAAGAAAATCGTAGTAGTCGCCGCCGACCTCATGAGCCTGAATGCAAATACCAGCATAGTCGAGCGTGCGAAGGGCCGGCAGCGTTTGGGGAAAGAGCCTTGCCTGTACCTGTTTTGCAATTTCGAGTTCCTGGTTGGTGCGGCGTTCCGCTTCCAGCTTCTCGGCAACAGCGCGGCGTTTTGCTTCGATTTGCCGGCTCATCTCGTCACGGCCCGCAAGGCCGAAGGAGTTCCCGTCCAGATCTTCAAAACGGGTGTAGATGCCACCCCAGGGCGGTGTCTGTGGCGGATGATGAAGACGAACCCCGCGCTCGCGCCATTCGTGGTATTTGGCGGTGACGTCCTCGGTCACAAAAATGATGTCCGTGCTCCGGCCAATGAGTTTGTATTCGACTGAGTCGGGCTTCGGAGTAACCAGCGCAAGAATCGCGGTGCCATCCGGAGGAGCAACCGCTGCCCAGCGATCACCGGAATCCAGGCGGGCATCAACGACCAGGTTGAACCCGAGTTGGTCCAGGTAGAATCGCAGGCTTCGATCCTGATCGCGAACCAGGATCGTAACGTGGTGCAGGCTGAGATGGAGCTGCTGTCGATCCTGGCTATTAGTGGACTGGTCCGGCCCCAGGGATAAAGCGGAGTTGCTCATGGTCAGGG
Organism: Acidobacteriota bacterium; assembly: GCA_003222845.1. Classification (GTDB taxonomy): domain Bacteria; phylum Acidobacteriota; class Blastocatellia; order Pyrinomonadales; family Pyrinomonadaceae; genus UBA11740. The sequence goes on from QHXG01000223.1 coordinate 16,805, forward strand.
ATTATAAGATCCTCAGTCCGTTCGAACGCAATTGTGTTGACCTCGCTCCGTTGAAATAAATTCAACGTGAGGACTCTGCCAACGGCAATCGGAGGCGAGCGGCAACCGATAGCACGAGGTCAACCTCAAGTAATAAACAGCTTTCGACTTAGTCGCCTTAATCCCTTGACCCGCGGCGAGACTTCGGAAAGAATCCTAGTCATTCGGCGGCTGAACAAACTGTCAACAAGCAGGGGTAGGTGCGAGGATTTCTGTGATGTTATTTCAGATCCGGCCATACCTCAGTACTCTGTTAGTCATAGGAAGCGGCCGTTCAACTTGATCTCAAGCGGGACGTCCTGAAGAAATTAACATCCATCACCGTTGGGGTGCACTGCGATAAATGCATAATGGAAAATCAATCCCGTGATCCACAAAGCTGATAACGCGCCTGCGCGGCGACAGTTCTTAAGATCTGCCGGTCTTGGTGCGCTGGGACTGACACTGTCGGAGTTTCCGTTTGCTCGCGTGCTCGACGCGGAGCGCGCGGGGGAATTGCTGCTCTATGTGGGAACCTACACCACGAGCAAGAGTGAGGGAATTTATCTGTATCGATTGGACCTTTCTTCAGGAGAGTTAAAGCGCTTCGGCACCACGAGGGGCGTAGTTAATCCTTCGTTTCTCGCTCTCGCACTCAACCGGCGTTATCTGTACGCCGTCAACGAAGTCGAGGAGTTTGCGGGCAGAAAAAGCGGAGCCGTCAGCGCCTTTGCTGTCGATCAAAAGACGGGCGAACTGCGGTTGTTGAATCAGAAACCATCGTTGGGCGCGGATCCTTGTTATGTGGATGTGGATGCTCGCGGCAGGTTTGTTTTGATCGCGAATTACACTGGCGGCAACGTTACGGTTTTTCCGGTTGAACGCGACGGCAGTTTGGGCGAGGCCACTGATATGAAACAGGCCCGGGGCTCGAGCGTAAATCGGGAGCGTCAGGAAAGGCCGCACGCCCACTGTATCGTGCTTGATCCAACCAACCGGTTCGCGTACTCATGCGATCTGGGAACCGACAAGATCATGATTTTTCGGTTTGACGCCCGCCACGGAAAGTTACTGCCGAACGAACAGCCCTGGGTGCAAACTAAGCCGGGAGCAGGACCGCGCCATCTGGCTTTTCATCCCGGTGGCCAATACGTCTTCGTGCTTAATGAACTGCATTCGACGGTGACCGCCTTTTCGCGCGATCCAAATAGGGGAACTTTGCAAGAGCTGCAAACCTTAACTACCCTGCCGAAGGATTTCAAGGGACAGAACTCAAGTGCCGACGTTCATGTTTCTTTGGATGGGCGATTTGTTTATTCTTCGAACCGGGGTCACGACAGCATCGCTATTTTCGCGATCGATACGCACGGCAAACTCATTACGATTGGCCACGAATCCACTCGAGGCATGACGCCACGCAACTTTGCCATCGATCCCAGTGGAATGTTTCTGCTGGTGGCGAATCAAAAATCGGACAACATCGTTGCGTTCCGACGAGATCAAAAGACCGGCCGGCTCAACTCGACGGGACAAGTCGTCGACGTCCCCTCTCCTGTTTGCCTTAAGTTCACGGCTCCGTTTTCTTAAAGTCGGCGATTGTTATTGGATCTTAAATTAAGTGCTCAGCCTGCGGAGCAAGTGACAGCATAAAGTCGCCTGCTCCGCAGGCTGATGGAGGTTTCACGCATGATCCGATGCATAAGAAGGCACGCCTACTTGTTGGCTATCATTCTGTTGAGTCTGGTGCCTTCCGCAACCGACGGACAAACAAGATTCGCCACGACTCGCGGAGAAGAGCTTGTCTCGCCGGACGGTAGACCGCTGCTCTTGAAGGGCATTAATCTCGGCAACTGGCTCCTGCCCGAAGGTTACATGTTCAAATTCAAGGCCACCAACTCGCCACGATTGATTCAGGCCGCAATTAGTGAACTCGTCGGTGAAGACGAAGCGCGGCAATTCTGGAAAACTTATCGCGACAATTACATCACGCGAGAAGATATCAAATTTATAAAGCAGTCGGGATTCAACTCTGTTCGAGTTCCATTTAGTTACCGTCTGTTTGCCTCAGATGGAGAGATTTCAAGACTCGAGGGTCCGGGCTACGAGCTGTTGGACAGAGTTGTCGACTGGTGCCGGAGAGAGGGGCTCTACGTAATTCTCGATATGCACGCGGCGCCCGGCGGACAAACCGGCGACAACATCGATGACAGTTTTGGGTACCCTTTTCTGTTTGATCGCCGCGAGAGCCAGGAGTTGACGATTGGCCTTTGGCGAAAAATCGCCGCTCGTTATCGGGACCAACCAACTGTGATCGGATACGATCTACTCAACGAGCCAATCGCACCTTATTTCGATACTGCTTCGCTGAACCCAAAGCTCGAACCGCTCTACCGCAAGATCGTTTCGGGAATACGAGAGGTGGACAGGAATCACATGATCTTTCTGGGTGGCGCGCAGTGGGACACCAACTTCAAAGTTTTCGGAGCGCCTTTTGATCGGAAGCTGGTCTACACTTTTCACAAGTACTGGATGACGGTGAACCAGGGGGCGATTCAGGAGTATCTTAACTTTCGCGACAAGTACAATGTCCCTGTGTGGATGGGCGAATCCGGCGAGAACACCGATGAATGGATCGATTCTTTTCGAAGGTTGCTCGAAGCGCATAACATTGGTTGGTGTTTCTGGCCTTATAAGAGACTTGCCGCGACCTCATGCATCGTCTCGATAAATTCGCCCGAGGATTGGGCTGCGATCATCGCTTTTGCGGAGGGACCGCGCGCGACCTTTGAGGATGTGCGCAAGCACCGGCCTCCGAAAGAGAAGGTGGAAAAGGCGCTGAATGATTATCTCGAGCGAATCAAATTTGCAAATTGTAGTGTCAATCAGGGCTATCTGAAGGCGCTGGGACTAAAATGATTAGCGAATGGTGGCGCTTACGAAACGTACTACCCAGGGTTGAAGCAACGCTACCACCCCACGCGGCTGCCCGCGCGGGGACCCCGGTCCTGGGCTTTGAGGCGTAACCGCTTCGCGGTACCAGTACCCTTTATTGTCGATGAAAGTTGCACTTCGAACTTGAATCCACGAAGATCAATCACTCAACTTGTACTCAAAAACGAAACGCCCCACCTGAATCGAAGCGCGGCCATCTACGGGCGGACTAATGAGCAGCGAGCGAACCAGGGTGCTCTTGCGATTGACGTGCGCGTCGACTGTACCGACGGCTTCACCGTTTGAGGCCCGATAGAAGCTCACTCTAATGGTGTCGTTGTTTATTCTCTGATACCCAAAGACATATTCGCCCGGTTGCAGCAGCATGCTGCCGATCTTAAGCGCGGCCTGGGTAATAAAGAAATGCGAGTACTTACCTTCGGCCGAGTATCCGGCGGTGATCATCACTACCCCGGCGATGAATTTGCCGCGTCCGTCCGTAACTCCAGAGGCAGTCCGGAATTCGGTCTCAATGTTCTCTTTCATAACCGGCGCGCGGGCGGGAATCAGCTTTCGCAACTCAGGCTCAGTAGCAGTGCGCCAACGCGTCCGAGGGGCGCGGATTGCCCCGGTTGAGTTTGCCAGGACCAACCCTGAAGCGACCAGGAAGTTTATCAGCGTAGCGTAAGGCAATGATGAGCTCCAATAAGAACAAACTACATTAACGAGAGAGCGTCCGCGGCCCAGTATTGAGTATAATCGATTTCGAAGTCGTTAGTGTGATTTCCGGCGGCGTCAAATTTGAACTAATCTCAGTGTAGCCATAAGTGCGACCTCAAGGAGGAGTCCGCGTTAGCGGACGACCGACAATAGCCCAGCAGTTTACTGCTGGGACGAAGAGCCAAAGGAACCTAGTCCGTGAAGCGGACGGCTGAATGCAAAAGGCCCGAATATTGACTCTTTTCAGTCGTCCGTTTCACGGACTTCGTAACGAGTTTCTTTCGCCTTCCCAGCGATGAATCGCTGGGCTATTGTGGGTCGTCCGCTAACGCGGACTAGAAGTCTTCCGAGCATCCAGTCGCTTGAACCACAATCAATGCGCCCAACGGCTCATCGTAATCTGAACACCAGCATTCTTTGTTTGCTCTTGCTGCTTTGCCTCGGTGGCAGGGTTGCGCTGGCGCTTGATCCCGCCCGCGATCTTTCTGAGTTCAACGGTCTTCTTTGGCTTACTGAAAACGGCCTGCCCCAAAATACCGTTCACTCGATCGCGCAAGCTAAGGACGGATACGTGTGGATTGCCACCGAAGAAGGCCTGGCCCGCTTTGACGGAATCAGATTCACTGTTTTCGACAAACAAAATACTCCGGAGTTGAAGACCAATGACATTCGGGTCCTCCTGGAAGATCGGCAAGGCGCGCTCTGGATTGGCACAACCGATGGTTTGGTTCGACTCATGGATGCAAAGTTCACGGCGT
>QHXG01000846.1:0-1195 GCA_003222845.1 Acidobacteriota bacterium
CCAAGCTACGGATTCCAAGCGTAGAACTTTGGTGTCCGGAACTCCCTCTTGAGGCCTTTAGCTGGCTGGACATCCACCTTATGCACGTCGCCGTTTCTCGGCGTGACTGGAGGCACATAAGCAACGTAGTACATAGATTCGATCTGTTCCCGAATTTGGCCAAAGACCTTGGCAATCTCTCGCTGACGCAGACCAGTGTAAGCAGTACCTCCACTCGCCTTGGCGAAATGGTTTAGGACGGCGTCGCCTTTCAATTCTCTCCCGGAGTTGTTTGTGCTGATTGCGAAAACCAGTACGCCTGAACTCACTGGAAAAGCCTCTGCCTTTGCACGAGAGATGTGGCTCTGGTTGTCTTCACCATCACTCAAAATGATCAACACCCGTCTCATCGGGGTACGCGAGTCTGGCTTGCCCATTCTATCGGTACAGGCCAATACAATCGCATCGTAGAGCACCGTTGCGCCACCGACTTGGAAAGGAAAGGAAATTCCCGAAAGTTGCTGTTTACTGAGAAGCAGGGTCGCTTCTGCCGTTGTGGAAAAGAGCTCGAAGAAAACTCGATCCTCGTCCAGACGTAAGACCTGGTTAACGAAGTCTTTCACACTTGCGACACCAGCCTTGTACAACTCATTGTCTCGTTGCGAATTACTTGTATCGATAAGGATGCCTACTCGCAGCGGTAAACCGGTGCCAGGTATCAACTTCACACCAGATGAGATTTGAGTCTTATCATCCCAAACCACCAGCGATTCTGGTCTGAGATCGCTTACAGGCTGCCCACGATGATCGACGGCAATGAGCGGTAACAAAACCTCTGCTGGGGGCGACTGTCCCTGAGCTGGCGCGAGGAGGCCAAAGACCAAGACCTGGACGACCAAGCTGCATGCTGCGACAAAATAAGACCGGAACCTAGTCTTGGAGGGCGCAACATGCGAAGGGAGGACATCCAACTTCCGGAGGCAGACAACCATGCACGACATTCTAATCGAGCAGGAAGCTTTTCAGCTATTGTTGACGAAATCGGGCGATAGCGCTCAGAACGGGTTGTGAGCGCAATGGCGATTTATCGCCAGTTATCGTGCAACAGCTTGTTTCTCGCGTTCAGCGTGCGACGGTCGCCGCTGCCTCTTGTTTTGCCGGCGAGAGCGCCAGCAAAACGCCTCCGATGACGCCAAAAAGCACCACATCCGTAAAA
>QHXG01000846.1:1333-2542 GCA_003222845.1 Acidobacteriota bacterium
CTGGCAGCCAGCAGCAGAAAGGGGCCGAGCGCGACATAAAAACTAAGAAACATCGGCTCGGTTTCGTTTTTCAATTCCAGAAGCCACTTGGAATGCCATAGATCCGTGTATAGCGGATAAATCAAGGCAACATAAAACAGGCCCACTAGTGCCAGAACGACTTGCAGCGTGCGTTCGCGTTTCATGATGACCTCTTCTTTTCGTAGCTGCCATACCGTTTGCCTTTCCCATCGATCCGGAGACAGGTGCTGGGTTGCACATTTTCCTGGCAAGGTGATGAGCACCTCACGATGTTTAGACGTGCTGGAGGGTGATCGGTCGCGGGAATGGGTATCTTATCGGCAATTACGCAATCCGGAATGTCGGGAAGAGACATCCGGCAGCGGGCCTATTGACTACCACAACCAATTTGTCGAAATTTGCAATTGAGATCGCCCTCTCAAAGCAGGCAGCGAGACAACTGGCGAAATCAGGCCTTTCGCTCAGAACGGGGGTTGTGAGCGCAACGGCGATGTTACGCCAACTACCCGCCAGATTCCTAATTTCTGAGGTTTCAGCCGCAGCGGCTTTCGCTGGTACCGGCCGCTGCCGGCTGCAAACCGTGTTAGACGGCTCAAAGAAGAGATCAAGGCACCTTGCACGCGAAGTTTGCCGCGTCGTTCGTGCTGCCCACGCCGGTGTAGTGCGCGACTTGTGGATAGGGACAGAGTGGCCGTGTCATGTTGACACGGTTGTCTCTGACTCGCGATGCGATCAATCGATCGGGTGCGATTCCGGACTCGCGCCAACGCTCTAGCGCGGCCATCCAGTTCACTTGGTCGGGCCCCGGCCCACCTCCGCAATGCTCCATGCCGGGTACCATGAAGAGCCGCAGCCAATCCTGCTGCTGCGATCCCATTTTTGCCAACACACTTGAATAATAATTGACAGTGTTCTGCGGCGAGATCGCCCCGCCGGATCCGCCATCATTCCAGCCATGAAAGATGAGAAGTTTCCCACCACGAGCCCGAAAGGCGGAAAGATCCAGATTCACGGCGTCGATGAAACCGGCTTTCTTGTCGATCAGGGAGGTATCGCGGTCCAGGTCGAACGTGCGCCAGTCCCACGCTGGGTCTTCGTGGGCGACGAACCTGAACATACCCACGTCGATCGATCCAGGTTCAGGTTTGGCGCCTGTCAACATGGCCCAACCTGTTTCGCCGCCAGGCA
>QHXG01000282.1 GCA_003222845.1 Acidobacteriota bacterium
CCACCCTTCCTTACCTTTGAGGTTGCTGTCACAGCACTCAAGAAGGAGAGATAAGTGAACAATCGACGCTTTGGTCGCACGAATTGGAAGGTCAGTGAAATCGGTTACGGCATGTGGGGTATGGGTGGCTGGACTGGTTCTGATGACGAAGAATCCCTCCGATCTTTGCAGCATGCGGTCGATCTAGGATGCAACTTCTTCGACGCGGCCTGGGCATATGGCGAGGGCCGCAGCGAAGCACTGTTGGGCCAACTGGTGCGGGCGAATTCGCAACAGAGGCTTTACACCGCTACGAAGATTCCGCCGAAGAATGAGACTTGGCCCAGCCGGCGCGAATTCACGCTCGACGATACTTTTCCGCCCCACTACATCGAACGGCGGGTGCATGAGAGTCTCGATCACGCCGGCCTGGAAAGTTTCGACCTGATGCAATTTCATGTCTGGGAAGACAGTTGGGTCGAAGACGATCGTTGGGTGAAGAAAATGGACGAGCTTCGTGCTCAGGGTTTGTTCAGCGCCGTGGGTATCAGTATTAATCGTTGGGAACCCTGGAACGGAGTGAAAGCAGTTCGCAGCGGATTGATAGATTCGGTACAGGTCATTTACAACATCTTCGATCAGAATCCTGAAGATGAATTGTTTCCCGCGTGTCGGGAGATGGATGTCGCCGTCATTGCCCGGGTTCCTTTTGATGAAGGTACGCTCACCGGCAATCTGACGAAAGAAAGCAAGTGGCCCGAAGGTGACTGGCGCAACACCTATTTCGTGCCTGAGAACCTGATTCCCAGCGTCGAGCGTGCTGACAAACTGAAAGAACTCGCGCCGGAGGGTATGACGCTGCCGGAAATGGCCCTCCGTTTCATTCTCAGCAATTCGGATGTCAGCACGATAATTCCAGGCATGCGCAAACTCTCGCACGTCGAATCGAATATCGCGGCGAGCGATGCCGGGCCGCTCTCAAAAGAGCTCCTTTCTGAATTGCGCAAGTATCGCTGGGTGCGTAAGCCCGCGGAATGGTCACAGTGATGGTTAACTCCCTCCGACTTTGGGAGAGGGTCGGGGTGAGGGGCGGAGCTAGACTGAAAAAGAAGGATTTAGATTTAGAGTAAAGGTTCCGCTACCTTCGGCCCTCACCCTAACCCTCTCCCAGAGGGAGAGGGAAAAGAAATCTCAAGAAAAATGTCAATCACAATCACGAACATCAACGCTCGCGATATTCGCTTTCCAACGTCGGCCACACTTGACGGTTCGGACGCGGTCAATATCGATCCTGATTACTCGGCCACATACGTCATCCTGGAAACCGATAGCCCGCAAAGATTGCGAGGCTATGGTCTGGCGTTTACCAACGGGCGCGGTAATGAAGTCTGCGTGGCCGCGGTCCAGGCGCTGAAACATCATGTGCTGGGGCGGACGCTGGAATCGCTCACCGAAAACTTCGGCGCCTTTTGGAACGAGATCGCGTCTGACAGTCAGGTGCGTTGGCTCGGACCCGAGAAGGGCGTCATTCACCTCGCGACTGCGGCGCTGGTCAATGCCGTCTGGGACCTCTACGCCAAAACCGCAGGCAAGCCGTTGTGGAAACTTCTGGTCGATATGACGGCCGAACAAATTGTCGCGTGCATTCCTTTCCGCCACATCACGGATGCTTTGACTCCTGCAGATGCGACCGAGATATTGAAACGAAATGAAGCCACGAAGGCGGCGCGCGAGCAACAGATTCTATCCAGCGGTTACCCGGCTTACACGACCTCAGCGGGATGGCTGGGCTATTCCGACGAGAAAGTTCGCGCTCTGGTGCGGGCAGGATTAGCGCAGGGATGGACGCATTTCAAAATGAAAGTCGGGCGAGATCTCGACGATGACGTGCGACGAGCACGTTTGATTCGGGAGGAGATCGGTCCTGCCAGAAAGCTGATGATGGATGCCAATCAAGTTTGGGATGTGGATCAGGCGATCGATTGGATGAAAGAATTGGCTGCCTTCGACCCGCACTGGATTGAAGAGCCGACCTCGCCCGATGACGTGCTGGGTCACGCGAAGATTGCCCGCGCGATTGCACCAATCGGAGTGGCTACCGGCGAACACTGTCAAAATCGCGTAGTATTCAAACAATTGCTGCAAGCCAATGCGATTAGCTTTTGCCAGATCGATAGCTGTCGTCTTGGGGGTGTGAATGAAGTGCTGGCCGTGTTTGTCCACATGCGGGTGGAGTGGGACTCTGCGAATACGTTCAGCATCTCTCGCTTTTCGATTACATCGCGGTCAGCGCTTCACTTGAGAACCGAATCGTCGAGTACGTGGATCATTTGCACGAACATTTCGTCTTTCCGGTGGTGATGAAGAGTGGTCGTTACGTGCCGCCGCTCGATCCGGGTTACAGCATCGAGATGAAACCGGAGTCGCTTGATTACTACGAGTTTCCGAACGGCGCCGCGTGGCGGAGGTGACAGCAAGAATCAGTTTCTGCTTTTCCACTAGCCCAGGCGTTCACGCCTGGGTCAACGGGAAAACCATAATTAGGATTTAGCCTCCTTCAGGAGGCTTATCCAATATCCTTTAGGAGATCGATTCGATGTCTCACGTATTCCACCAACTCTACTTTCACTTCGCCTGGGCCACGCACTCTCGCGAACCGTTAATTGACCGAGACTGGAGACCGCAACTTCTTGAAGTTATCAACGAAGAAGTAAAGACGCGCGGTGGCTGGCCCATTCGCCACAACGCGATGCCTGATCATGCGCACCTACTTTGCAGGTTGCCTCCTACAGTGTTGATCTCAGAATTTATCGGACAAGGCAAAGGCGCAACTTCCTTTCGTGTAAACAAAGAGATCGATCCCAAGTTCAAACTTCGATGGCAGGAAGGCTACGGGGTCCTCAGTTTGCGCAAGGACGAGCTCGCTAAGGTCTCGCGCTACATTGATCGACAGGAAGAACATCATAGCCGCGGAACCTTGTCTGATTTGTTGGAGAGATTTGAATGCGAGGAAGATGATTGGCCTGAAGGCAATTTATTGAAGCCTCCTGAAGGAGGCTAAGGAAGCAATCTGGGTTTTCGGCTTCCCCAGGCGTGAACGCCTGGGCTAGGGAAAATGTCCCAACGACTGAACGCCTGGCTAGAGAAAATGTCTCAACCACGAAATCGATGACGGTTCTGTCGCTTTCCAATATCAGTAAGCGCTTCGGCCCAACGGTGGCGCTCGATGGCGTGAACCTTCGTTTGCAGAAAGGCGAAGTGCATGCGCTGATCGGGGAGAATGGCGCCGGCAAGAGTACCTTGATGAACGTGCTGGCAGGTCTAATCAAGCCAGACGCCGGCACGATCGAGGTTGAAGGCCGCGCGTATGCTCCCGCCAGTCCGCTGGATGCACGCGAAAGAGGAATTGCGCTCATTCATCAGGAACTTTCTCTATTTCCGCACCTGTCGGTGGCGGAAAACATCATGATGGGGATGGAGCCTTCGCGATCAGGCTTGCTTGATCGACAGAAGCTCAACGCGCGCACGACAGAAGTGCTGGGCACGTTTCATCATCCCGAGATTCGACCTGAGACGCGCGTTGCCAACTTGTCGATTGCCGCGCGACAGATAGTCGAGATCTGCCGAGCCATCGCCGCGCGGGCGCAAATCATTCTGATGGACGAGCCGACGAGCAGTCTGCAACGCGACGACGTGGAGCACCTGTTTGGTTTGATTCGCAAGTTTAGAGATCAAGAGATCAGCGTGATCTACATAAGTCACTTTCTCGAAGAGGTGCGCGAGATCGCCGACAGCTTCACGGTCCTTCGCGACGGGCAAAGCGTGGCCACCGGGGAAATCCGTTCGGTCTCGGATGATCGACTAATTGCGCATATGGTGGGGCGGGCCATACAAAATCTGTTTCCGTCGAGAGTCTCCGCAACCGCGCAACCTCACGAGAAGGTTTTCGAGGCGCAGGCTCTAGCCGCTCCTCCGCTCTTGAAAGATGCAAGTTTCGAGTTGCGGCGCGGCGAAATTCTCGGGGTTGCCGGTTTGATGGGATCCGGGAGAACGCAAGTCGTGCGGACCATCTTCGGTCTCGATCGGGCTAAGGGCGGCACGATCAATCTGCAAGGGAAACCGGTCGCAGCCAGTGGCGGGACGCCTGCTGTCAGGCTTTTTCAGAAAATAGGTTACCTGAGCGAGGATCGTAAAGGCGAAGGACTCGCTCTTGGTCTTTCCATCGCCGACAACGTGACCGTGACACGCTTTTCGTCATGTTCGCGTTGGGGCTGGCTCAACCTCTCGCGCCAAAAGCGGCAAGCTGAAGACGTGACTGCAACGCTCGCGGTCAAAGCTCGCACAATGCAGCAATCTGTCAGTACCCTTTCAGGCGGTAATCAGCAAAAGATTGCGCTGGCTCGTTTGCTTTATCAGGATGCTGACATTCTGCTGCTTGATGAACCAACGCGCGGCATAGATATCGGCAGTAAGGCCGTAGTTTACGAAACCATCGCGCAATGCGCCGCCAATGGGAAGGCGATCTTGATGGTCAGTTCTTATCTGCCGGAACTGTTCGGAATCTGCGATCGCCTGGCGGTTATGAGTCGAGGGCGTCTATCGCCGGCGCGCGCTATCGATCAGTGGACTCCGGAGTTGGTTATGCAAGCTGCCATCGGGGCTGAGGAGTAAGTAATTTGCAATTTGCATTTTTCAATTTTCAATTTTCAATTTTCAATGCGACCCGTGACCAGAGCTCACAATCCGATATTGCAAATTGAAAATTGAAAAATGCAAATTGCAAATTGAGTTGAAGAGCGACCACATCAAGGAGGATTGCATGACACGAACAATTGTTTGCTGCGCGGTGTTTCTGCTCAGCCTGACATCGGCCGCGGCTCAATCGACTCAGACTTCTTCTGATTGCGCGGACATCAAGGCGCAGGTTACGAGACTCGAAGCGAGGCTCCGAGATTGGCCGGCCCTCGCGCGCTATAGAGATGCCGATACGAAGGTCCACGCTCCCGCGAAAGGCGAGCATCGCGTGGTTTTCATGGGCGACTCGATAACTGATTCGTGGGACGATCCAAAATACGGCGGCTTTTTCCCGGGCCAGCCGTATATCGATCGCGGCATCAGCGGGCAGACTACGCCCCAGATGCTGGTGCGCTTCCGCGCCGACGTGGTTGCTTTACGTCCGGAAGTCGTCGTGATTCTCGCCGGCACGAACGACCTGGCGGGAAATACCGGTCCGAGCACCCTCGAGGCTATCGAAGACAATCTGATTTCGATGGCGGAACTCGCGCGAGCCAATAGCATTCGCGTGGTGCTGGCTTCCATCCTTCCGGTGAGCGACTACGAGAAAACCAAAGATGGAAAACCCATCATTCGGACCGCGCAAAGACCGCCGGAAAAAATTAGAGCGCTAAATGAATGGATGAAGACCTATGCGGCCAAAAATAAATCGATCTATCTTGATTACTATTCATCTATGATAGACGAGAAGGGATTTCTGAAGGACGAGTTGAGCGAGGATGGACTTCATCCCAACGCGAAAGGCTATGCGGTGATGGCTCCGCTAGCGGAGCAGGCAATCGCGGTGGCATTGAAGAGCAAGGCTAGGTAGCAACGAGTCCTTGCTTACGATGCTTCCGGAGAAGAAGGAAGGATACTCCCTCTCCCTTTGGGAGAGGGTTGGGGAGAGGGCTTAGCCAGAAACATTTAGCCCGCCTCTTTTTCGATTCTTCCTTATTCCGAACTAGTTTGGTGATGGGATTGAGAGGCGGGCAGTCAAAGGTAATTATGTTCCGCGCTATGCCCTCACCCTAACCCCTCTCCCAAAGGGAGAGGGAACAGAAAGTTTATGCCGACAACTCTGGCTGACATTGCGCGTGAACTTGGCGTCTCGAAGATGACCGTCTCGCGCGCCATCAACAATCATCCCGAAATCAGTCCGGAAACGCGGGCCCGCATTCTCGAGGCAGCGCAGCGAATGAACTATCGGCCGAACCAGTTCGCGCGGGCCCTGACGACTAATCGTTCGTATCTTTTAGGGGTCGTCGTGCCGGATCTCATGCACTCGTATTTCGCCGAGATTTGCCGCGGCGTAGAAGGGCTTGCGCGGCCGCTTGGCTATCAGAACCTGATCTGTAGCACCGACGAACAGGCAGCAAATGAACAGCATGAAGTTGAAGCTCTACTGCCGCGAACTGATGGGTTGATTGTCGCTTCATCTGTTCCTCCAAATGAAAGTGTCTTTTACCGGCGCATAATAAAAGATGGCGCGAGACTAGTTTTGATCGATCGTGGGCTCGAAGGCGTACGCTGTCCCGCCGTGACGACCGATGACGTGAAAGTCGGTTTGTTAGCCACGGAGCATCTGATCAATTTGGGCCATCGGAAGGTTGGGCATTTGCTGGGCACGGTCGCCTCAACCGCCGCCCTGCGTTTCGAAGGTTACCAGCAGGCGCTGGCGAAGAATCGAATAGCTTTCGACTCGTCGCTGGTGCGCGAGTGCGGCTTCACAGAGCGCGAGGGTTACGAGTCAATGAGTGGCTGGCTTAATGAGGGCAGCGTTCCCTCTGCGATCTTTGCCGCCAACGATCCGGCGGCTATTGGCGCCATGAGCGCAATCACTGAAGCCGGTTTGGGAATTCCGGCAGATGTGGCCATCGTCGGCGGCGGCAATATTCATTACGGCGACATGCTCAAGGTCCCATTGACCACGGTTGCATGGTCAACGTTGGAGATGGGGCAGGCGGCAGCACAGATCTTGATAGAAATGGTCGAAGGAAAAAAGAAACGGAAAGAGCAACACATCATTGTCGAGCCGGAACTCGTAGTGCGCGAATCATGCGGCGCAGCCAGGGCCGTGTTCGTTTAGTAACCCGCCACTTTTGGCAATCCGGAGGTGTAATTAAAAGTGAGAGTAGCTACGAGTACGTGTCAGAACCGCGAGCGGTAGCGACCGGCCCTGGGTACGCAGTCGTCCCGACTGCTTGTGCACGGGTTCGTGCTGGAGGCGAAGCAGTCGGGACGACTGCGTACCCAGGGCCGGCCGCCAGACTCGCCGAGTGCTTCCCAAAAACACTTCCAGAAAAACTGTTGACAAAAAGTCCGCGCTGAGTATATTGTCCCAACTTCGAACAAATGATCAGGCCGAATGCGCAAGATCAATACCCAGGATTTCCGCGTAGCCACACGCAGCACATCGCGCGATATTAATCGACGCATCGCGCTTAATCTTATCCGCGAGCATCAGCCCATCTCGCGGGCGGACCTGGCGCGGCGCATGAACGTCACGCGCGGAGCCGTCAGCGTCCTGGTGCAGGAATTGATCGATCAGAAAGTGATCTACGAAGGCGCGACCGGCGAAGCGATGCGCGGGCGCAAGCCGACCTTCCTTCACATTCGAACTCAGAATCGTTTCGCCATCGCCGTTGATGTTCGCTTCAGCAAGACCTATCTCATGCTTTCGGATTTTTCGGGGCAGCAGCTCGCGCTGGAGACGTATGACACGATCTTTTCAATTCCTGCATTCGTCAAAGATTTGGCGTCGCGCATTCGAAAAATGGCGAAAAACAACGGATTTCTAGCCAATTGTGAAGGCATCGGCTTGGTGGTGCCGGGCATGGTTGACCAACGCACCGGAAGAATTCTCAATGCTCCGGCTCTTGGTTGGCGAGGCGTGGACATTCGCGACCGGCTGAGCGCTGCGACGCGACTCCCAGT
>QHXG01000847.1 GCA_003222845.1 Acidobacteriota bacterium
TACTACTCAATTGAAACTCCTCCTGATAAAAAGCAAACTCTCAGCAACCGATTTCGTCAATTAAAAGACCGCAAACGATAACAGTCATTGAAAAGTGGTGTCAAGGACGCCTTCCCAGACGGCACTTCTTAGAGTCCGTGTCAGAACCGAGAGCGGTAGCGACCGGATCATCAAGTTTCGCGGAATTGTTAGGTCCCGTCGCTACCGCCGGGGTTCTGAAACGGACGGCTGAGATTGAAGGTTTCTCGCGAGTTCCAGTCGCGAGTTCCAGCCTGATCGGTCCGCTTCGCGGACGAGAAGCATTTTCGCTTTTGGGCAAGGCCAGGGCTCAGTGAATCGAGCTCATCAAGAGCTTCCAGCAGTCTTAAAGGCACTCCACTCAGTCTCGACTTTTTCGTAAATGCGCCTGGCGTGAATCATGTAAAACAAAAATCTTTGGGACCGGAACAGCTCGGTTACATAAATATACATGACGCGTTTTAGGATGAATGCCAGTTGCATAATCCAGAGATCAAAGTGCTGAGGAAGGCCCTGTTACGGGAACGTCCAGTTGAGTAACGGATAAAAGGGCTGAATCACCACATACAAGTAAAGCACGATAGGAACAATCGGGAGCAGACGACTCGCATCCAGGAGCCTGCTGTCGAAGCGGCTGATACACAGCGCCATCGCAATACCGCCAACCACACCGCTCAGCAAATCTGCTCCGAAGAGCACGCCTCGAGGCAGAGTTAGCGCTGGAAGCGTTGCGCATGGCGATCGCTCGCGGTCGGGTGGCGCCAGGACTGGTGCATCATTCAGATCAGGGAGTGCAGTATGCTTCCCACGATTACATCGAGCTGCTCACTGAGCATGGCGTTAGGATCAGCATGAGCCGGCGTGGGCCGAGTCGTTCATCAAGACCCTGAAGTACGAGGAAGTTTATCGTACCGAGTATCTCGATTTCGCGGACGCGCGGCGGCGCCTTGGCAAGTTTATTGAAAGCGTCCATAACCGGAAGCGCTTGCACTCGGCGCTCGGATATTTGCCGCCGGCCGAGTTTGAGCAAAAGCTTCTGTTTCAGCCAGAGTTGTTAGTGGGCCAAGCATGAGTTTTCTGAGGCATATGGAAATCTATCAATCCGATGAACGGAAAAGCGAGAGGGCGCGACTCTGCAGCCACGCCCTCGCTCATCGTCTTGATGAGTTTCCGGTTGGTTATTCCTTGGCGAGTTGCTCTCCAGCAGAGCTCGTCTCCGCTTCACCAACCGGGCTGATTGTCAGCAATGGTCCAGTCGAAGGCAAGAACTCCTTTCGCTGGGCCGAGGCAGTGTCTTAACTTTTTGTCTCACAAAAGGGGTGCACGCCACTGAGTAACTATCTGGAAATAAGAATGAGCAAGACAAGAGTCTTGCCTCAACCTAATTTACACACGTGATATTTCATCTATCCAACTGCTTGTTGAAACGCAGATAGGTGCCTGCATTCAGGCAAAGAGACAGAACTAAAGCGACCAGGAAAAAGGATATGACCCTCATCGGAGTGATGAACCAAATATGAGAAAGGTTGAGAAGGAGCACCACCAAAGAAGCTAAGAAAAAGAACCACGACACAGTGTGAGCTAACCCCGGCGACTTTCGCTTCAATCGGAACGAAAAATGACGCAAGTTCAAGATCGCTAAGAGCGCCGCAGCGGCTACCACAGGAATCAACAACGCGGTTTCTATCATAATTCCTGTGTCGCTTGACTTACTGAACGCAAAACGAAGATAGATGTACAGGCTTATCCAACACACTATCATCGCAAAGCATGCTGTTCGAATTAGAGATCGAAGCTTCATCGTCAAATCCTTTCGTTTCTCTCCGCCGCGGTGAGTGAGAGAGTTAAAGGGCATGGACAAGCCATGCCCTCATCGGTCTGTTCCTCTTTGGTATTCTTATGGAGGACATCCATCTGCCGAATTATTTAAGCACGAGACTCCATTCAGCACGCACGCACCAGCCCCAAGTGCAAGGATTACATCGGCTATTACCTCGCAAACAGGTGCTCCTGCTATCAAGGTTTCGAGTGTGCACCCCGCGAAGACTCCAATGAATATGCCGGTTGCCGCGAGAAGGCACGCGCCGAACTGGAGGTCACAGCTCAAAATATGTCGAGCAAT
>QHXG01000283.1 GCA_003222845.1 Acidobacteriota bacterium
TACCCCTGCACGCGATGCGAGTCTTCCGCGAGCCCTTCCATCTTGACGCGGCCAACGACGCCGACAACTGTGAGCACGGGTGCCTTCGCATCGCTGCCGAATCTTATCTGTTTACCGACGGCCTCTTCGTCGGGCCAGTGGCGGCGCGCGAATTCTTCATCGACGATGATCACATTCGACCCTGAGATTAGTCGCTCACCTTCGTCGTATTTGCTTAGATCGCGGCCGGCCAAAAACGATCGATTGTCATGCTCGTCAAAATAGCGGCCGCGAAGAAGCGGGATCTTCATCGCGCGAAAATAATCCGGCGTCACCGTGCAGGCTTCCATCAGAGGCGTTTCGCTTCGCGGCGGCAGTGGTCTGCCTTCAACAACGAAGGACGTTTGCCAGCCATTATTTCCCAGCGGCAAACCGGAAGCGGCGGCGGCTGAGGCAACACCTGGAAGAGTGCGAAGGTTCTCCAGCAATCTATTGAAGAATTCGCTGCGCTGTTCTTCGCTGACGTATTTTTTCTGTGGCAGCGATACCGAGAAGCTCGTCAGATGTTCATACGAAAAGCCGGGGTTCACGTTCTGCAGCCGATAGAAACTGCGAATCATTAAACCCGCGCCAATGAGCAACACCATGGTCGTGGCCACTTCCACGATCACGAGAGAACTGCGTAGCCAATGCCTTCCACTTACGCCGCGGCCCGTTTCTTTCAGAGTTTCGTGGACGTCGACCTCGGCAGCCTGCATGGCCGGCACCAGCCCAAATAAGATGCCCGTCAGAAATGAAAGAGCGAGCGTGAAACCCAGCACCTTCCAATCGAGACTGATTTCGCGTGAGCGTGGAATCGCGGTCGGGCTGACATAGAGAATAAATCGAATGGCCCAATGGGCAATCAACAATCCGAAGGCGCCGCCCACTATCGCCAGTAACACGCTTTCAGTCAGCAACTGCCGCGCGATGCGCCAACGGCCCGCGCCCAGCGCGGCGCGAATCGCCATCTCTTTTTGGCGCGCCGTGGCTCGGGCCAGCAATAGATTCGCGATGTTCGCGCAGGCAATCAGCAATACGAACCCGACGGCGCCGAATAGCACCCAAAGAGTCGAACGGACATCGCCGACGAACACTTCCAGCATCGGTCGAATGCGCACACTATCTCCCGCGTTCGAGTCGGGATATTGCTTTTCAAGATTCGCGGCGATGTTGTCCATGTCCGCCTGCGCTTGGGCCATCGTCGCGCCCGGTTTCAGCCGCGCAACGCCGTACAGACCGGGATGATTCCCGCGCTGCTGCCAATTTGGATCGCCGGACAGTTGACCGACCGGAACCCACATGTCGACGCGGCTCGGATATGCATAATCCGATGGCATCACGCCAATCACTGTGTAACTCTTCCCATTCAACGTCAGAGTCTGATTCAAAATGCTCATCTGACCGCCGAAGCGCCGCTGCCATAGGCCGTATCCGAGAATGACTACGGGAGTCGCGCCAGGTTGATCCTCATCGTTGGTGAACACACGCCCGACGAGCGCGTTAGCGCGCAAAGCCGTAAACAGATCGGCGGACACCTGGGCCGTGGGAATACGCTCGGCGTCGCCAGAGCCGGTGAGGTTGTAGCTGCCGCGGTTGTAGACGCCAATTTTTTCGAAGACGTGATTCTGGTTGCGCCAATCCGTGAAATTTGGATAAGAGATCGACATCTCGTCCATCACCCGGCTGCGCTCGTTCAGAAACAGCAGTCGATCAGCCTGGTCGTAAGGCAACGGCCGCAACAGCACGGAATTTATTACGCTGAAGATTGCCGTGTTGGCGCCGATGCCCAGGGCGAGGGCAAGTATGACGACGATGCTCACGCTTGGACTCTTGAGTAACATTCGCGCGCCGTAGCGCAGGTCTTGC
The DNA here is from genome assembly GCA_003222845.1 of Acidobacteriota bacterium. Classification (GTDB taxonomy): domain Bacteria; phylum Acidobacteriota; class Blastocatellia; order Pyrinomonadales; family Pyrinomonadaceae; genus UBA11740. The sequence continues at coordinate 1,888 of QHXG01000283.1, forward strand.
CATAGTGTGTGCATGTTTACCTCATTGAACGCGTTCGCCATACGCGGTATGCTTCCAGTTGAAGAGGGAGATAAGCAACCATGAATGTTGATGTAGCTTCGTTCGCAACGGTTCCATTGCCGGATTTCGAAGCGCTAATCGTTAGTCCGGCGGCGCCGCGGGAACGCTTCACCGATGACGAGTTCGCTGAATTCTGCGCGGAGCACCCGGAGCTGCGCGTTGAAATGAACAGCGAAGGAGAGATGATTATTATGCCCCCCGTAATCTCTGAAGGTGGTAAGCGAAATTTCTTGCTCTCAGGTCGATTCTTTGAATGGGTCGAAACAGACGGCACTGGCGTCGGCTTTGACTCTTCGACTGGCTTCACGCTGCCCAACGGCGCCAAACGCTCCCCGGACGTCTCTTGGATTCGACGCGAGCGCTGGGAAGCGTTAACCGAAGCAGAACGCAACGAGTTTGCTCCTATCTGTCCGGATTTCGTCGTTGAGTTGCGTTCCAAGTCTGACCGCCTTTCAACCGTGCGCGAGAAGATGACGGAGTACATCGACAATGGCGCCCAGTTTGGTTGGTTGCTCGATCCGTTGGAACAGAAGGTGCACATTTATTATCCTGACGCCCCAGTGAAAATCCTCGATCATCCGACAGAGCTTTCCGGAGAGCCCTTGCTCCCAGGCTTTCGCCTTAACCTCGAAGGCATCCTTTCGTAAAGCCGCGCGGTGGCGCGTGCTTCATTCACTATTCATATCGCAGCGCCACCAGCGGATCGACTTTCGCCGCTTTGCGCGCCGGCAACCAGCAGGCAGCCAAAGCCACGATCGTCAGCAACCCCACGATCAGCCCGAAGACCAGCGGGTCAGTACCGGTCACGCCGTAGAGCAACTCGGCCGCCTGATGCTGCCATGCGTCCGCTCCGAAATACTGGCTCGCAAACAGGCGCTTCAATGCATATACAGCTAGCCCGCCCACTATCAGTCCGAGCACCACCAATCTCATTCCTTGCCAGACGACCAGACGCAGGACGTTTGCCGTTTGCGCGCCGAGGGCCATGCGAATGCCGATCTCGTTGGTACGTTGCGCGACGGAATATGCCAGGACGCCGGAGAGTCCGATCGCTGCGAGCAAGAGTGCCGCTGCGCCAAAGAAAGTCAGCAGCCTGGCATACAATCGTTCCTGCCCGAGGGTTGCTTGCGAGCGCGCCGTTTGACTACTGACCTCTGTGACGGGCAGGTTGCTGTCCAGTTGGCGCACGACCTGGCGCACTGCTGCGGCGAGCGCGGTCGGCTCACCCGTCGTGCGCAACGCGAAATGCATCTCGCCGAGCACTTCCCGTTCTTGCTGCCACGGGGTGTAAAGCAGCGGCCGGTTCTCTTCGCGCTGGCTCTCGTATTTGGCATCGGCTACCACGCCGACGATCTCGACCTCATGCTTGTTCTCAAGGACCGTGACGCGCTTGCCGAGCACCTCATCGTCAGGGAAGAACTTGCGAGCGAAGGTTTGACTGACGATGGCGACTTTGGGCGCGTGCGCGTCGTCTTGCGCTGTGAAGCCGCGGCCACGCAGCAGCGGGATTTCCATCGTCGCAAAATAGTTCTCGCGCACCATCTGCCGCATGGTGTCGTGCTCCGCGGCAGTGTTTTCGATCTCGCCGGGCAACAAGATGTCATTGAACCAATTGTCATTCGCGATGAGCGCGACGCGCCCAAACGTCGCGGCGCGCACGCCAGGCAGAGTGTCCAGCCGCGCTAAGAGTTGCTGATAGAACTGCGACAGCCGTTCATCTTTGTAGCCGCCCTGCTTCGGCTGCAAGGTGAAGACCAGAAGGTTCCCTTGATTGAAGCCGAGGTTGACGCGTTGCAGATTGTAAAGCGTGCGGATGAACAAACCCGCGCCGACTAATAACAGGAGTGAGAGTGCCACCTGCACGACAATCAGCCCTTTGCTCAAGCGGGACACGACTCCCGTTGTGCGGCGGCTCTGTTTGAGCGAAGTCGCCAAATCCAAGCTCGTCGAGCGCCAGGCGGGCGCCAGACCGAACAGTGCGCCAGTCAGTAGCGAGACTGTGATAGTAAAGACCAGCACCCTCCAGTTCAGACTGAGGTCAACGCCGGTTGGCAGGAATCTCGGGCCTCGGTCGGTCAGGGCCACCAGCGCGCTCTTACCCCAGAAAGCGAAGAGCACGCCGACCGCGCCGCCCAACGCGGCGAGCAACACGCTTTCAGTCAGCAGTTGTCGCACCAGACGCCAGCGACCGGCGCCGACCGCGAGTCGCGTCGTGATCTCCGCGCTGCGCAAGGCGGATCGCGCCAGCAACAGGTTCGCCACGTTGGCGCACGCAATCAGCAGCACGAGCGCCACGACGATGAACAACCCGTAGATCGTGGTTGAATACTCTCTGCGCATGTCGAGCATCCCACGGCTGCCGGATTCCA
>QHXG01000284.1 GCA_003222845.1 Acidobacteriota bacterium
TTCGCCAGAATCTTGGTAATCGCCGCCGTCAACGTCGTCTTCCCGTGATCCACGTGTCCGATCGTCCCGATGTTCACGTGCGGCTTGCTTCGATCAAATTTCTCTTTGCTCATCTTTCGGTCAGCTCCTCAGTTCTCTGCTGAAATTCATCGGATCCATAAGACCAATTCGACGCATAGGACCCATAGAACTACCTCACTTCGCGGCTACTCCTTGCACCTTAGCGATCACCTCTTCAGCGACATGCTTCGGCGCCTGATCGTAACGCTCGAAATGCATCGTCGAAGTCGCGCGTCCCTGGGTTGCCGAACGCAAATCGGTCGTGTAGCCAAACATGTCCGACAATGGCACGTATGCGGTTATAACTTGCACGCCGCCGGGACGCGGCTCCATCTTTTCAATCTGACCACGTCGTCGACGCAGGTCTCCAGTTACTGCGCCCATGTATTCTTCCGGCGTGACCACTTCGACGCGCATTATCGGCTCCAGCAATACCGGCTTCGCCTTTTTCAGCGCATCTTGAAATGCCAGCGAGCCGGCAATGTGAAACGAGCGCTCGTCCGAATCGACTTCGTGAAAGCCGCCATCGAGCAAGCGCACTTTGATATCGACCATGTCATAGCCGGCAAGATAGCCGCGCTCCATCGCGTCTTGAACGCCTTGCTCGGTTGGCTTTATGAACTCGCGCGGGATAGCGCCGCCCTTGATCTCGTTTTCGAACACAAAACCTTCGCCCGGCGCCGGCTCGATTTCCAGCTCGACGTGAGCGTATTGGCCACGACCGCCGGTCTGCTTCTTGAAAATCTCTTTGCCGAAGGCCGGCTGTGTGATCGTTTCACGGTAAGCGACCTGCGGCTTACCGACGTTAGCCTCGACGCCGAATTCGCGCTTCATGCGATCGACGATGATCTCCAGGTGCAGCTCGCCCATCCCCGCAATGATGGTCTGGCCAGTTTCCTGATCCGTAGAAACATTGAAAGAAGGGTCTTCCTGAGCCAGGCGACTGAGGGCGACGCCAAGTTTGTCCTGGTCGGCGCGCGTCTTGGGCTCAACCGCCACGCGAATAACCGGCGCGGGAAACTCGATCGCTTCGAGAATGATTGGCTTGTTATCGTCACAGATTGTATCGCCGGTCGTAACTTGCTTCATGCCGCCAATGGCGATGATTTCACCGGCGCTCGCATCCTCTATGTCCTCGCGTTTGTTCGCGTGCATCCGCATCAGGCGACCGACGCGCTCTCTAGTATCTTTGGCTGAGTTATAAGCGTACGAGCCACTCTTTATTGTACCGCTGTAGATGCGAACGAAAGAGAGTTGGCCTAGATGCTTGTCGCCCATGATCTTAAAAACTAATCCGCTGAACGGCGCATTAGCATCCGGCGGACGCGTCTCTTTGTGGCCGTTTTTGGGATTGACTCCTTCGACGGGAAGAATGTCGAGCGGTGACGGCAAATAATCAACTACCGCGTCGAGCAGAGTCTGCACGCCTTTATTCTTAAAAGCCGATCCGGTCACTACGGGAACCAGCCGTAACTCAATCGTGCCCTTCCGAAGCGCGGCCCGAATCTCGTCTTCCGTGATCTTTCCGCCCTCGACGTACTTGTGCATCAAGCCGTCATCGACCAAGGCCGCTGCTTCGATCAATTTCTCGCGCGCGGCAGCAGCTTCTTCCTTCAGATCTTCCGGAATCTCGACGGTCTCATATTCCGAGCCCTTCGTTTCGTCCTTCCAAACCAAGCCCTTCATCGCGATCAGATCGACGACACCTTTGAATTGATCTTCTAAACCGATTGGGATTTGAAGCGCTACCGGGTTTGCACCGAGGCGGGTAACGATCGAATCAAACGAACGCTGGAAGGACGCGCCCGCACGATCGAGCTTATTAATAAAACAAATGCGCGGCACACGATATTTGTCAGCCTGCCGCCAAACCGTTTCGGATTGCGGTTCGACTCCGGCCACACCGTCAAACACCGCGACGGCGCCATCGAGCACCCGAAGCGAGCGTTCCACTTCCATCGTGAAATCTACGTGGCCCGGCGTGTCGATAATATTGATGCGGTGGTCGACGCCGTTCCGTTCCCAGAAGCAAGTCGTCGCCGCGCTAGTGATCGTGATGCCACGCTCCTGCTCCTGCTCCATCCAGTCCATGGTCGCCGTGCCCTCGTGCACCTCGCCAATCTTGTGCGTGATGCCCGTGTAATAAAGGACACGTTCCGTGGTGGTGGTCTTACCGGCGTCGATGTGCGCCATGATGCCGATATTCCGGAACAGATTTAAGTCGTGTTTTGCCATTTCGATTGCTGGGTACGCACGCTTCCAGCGTGCCCGGATCGTGATGTTGGCACGCTGGAAGCGTGCGTACCCAGGGTTACCATTTATAATGCGCAAACGCCTTGTTGGCATCCGCCATGCGATGCGTGTCTTCCTTCTTCTTTACTGCATTGCCACGATTGTTGGCGGCGTCAAGCAACTCACCAGTCAACCGATCGGTCATAGTTTTTTCGCCGCGTCCGCGCGCGTACGAGACGATCCAGCGAATGGCCAATGCGCCGCGGCGCTCCTGGTGAACCTCAACCGGCACCTGATAGGTCGAGCCGCCCACGCGACGCGATTTGACTTCAACCGTTGGCCGCACGTTTTCGATCGCTCGCTTGAAAACTTTCAACGGTTCTTCGCCGGTCTTTTCACCAACCTGGCGCAGCGCATCGTAAAAGATATTTTCTGCTATCGAACGCTTACCGCCCCACATGATGCCGTTGATGAACTTAGTCACCAGCGCACTGCTGTAGACAGGGTCGGGCAGAACTGCGCGTCTCTCTGCGACTCTTCGTCTCGGCATAATCTCCTCGATTTCGGATTGCGAATTTCGGATTGCGGATTTGAAATCCGAATTTCGCAATCCGAATTCCGCAATTTATTTCGCTCCTCCCTTCGGACGCTTGGCGCCGTATTTTGAACGGCTCTTCTTGCGATCAGTGACCCCGACCGAATCCAGCGTGCCGCGAATCACGTGATAGCGAACACCCGGCAGATCCTTCACGCGCCCCCCGCGTATCAGAACGATCGAGTGTTCCTGCAAATTGTGCCCGACGCCGGGAATGTATGTCGTCACCTCGATGCCATTGGTCAAACGCACCCGCGCGACTTTGCGCAAGGCCGAATTTGGTTTCTTGGGTGTCTGCGTATAGACGCGTGTGCAAACTCCGCGTTTTTGCGGCGAACTCTGCAAAGCCGGACTGGCCGTCTTGTACTTCACCCGTTGGCGGCCCTTGCGAACCAGTTGATTAATCGTCGGCATCGTTTTCCTTATCGATACAGCAGAGACGTCGCTCGACCCTCTCGACCATCTCATTAACCCGGTCGCTACCGCTCCCGGTACTGACGCTTGGTGCGTCGTTCTCAAAGCGCAAAAGAGCCGCAGCCTACCTCTTTCCGGAACGAGTTCCGGCAGTCAGCGCAGGCAACTGCCCTGCTAATAGTACTGTTCTCGGGATGTTCTGACTTCGCTGTTCAGGCGGGTGCGGATTGTGGCTTCCCAAAAGCCCAAAGTTTAGCCGAAGCTTTTCTGTGGCGTCGCCATAGCAAGTGGTTTCGCTTGCGCGCTCGCGTCACCTTATCTTTCCAAGCAACAACGAACTCTTACGCCACAATAATTTCAAACGGCTGATGACAAACATGCAGCCGAGCAACGCCTCCACACCAGCAGAACCAATCGCAGCGTTGCATTAGGGGAGTCCAGACCGTAGTCCGAAACGGGAAACTATACGGGGCCACCGTGACCTATGTCAAGCGCACTTCGCTACGCTATCCCTACTTCGCTTCCCCTCAAGATGGCGACAGTAGCACTTTTATGGCTTGCTTCCTCTCACAGAGCTTGAAAGCATCCTGCCAACGTTCCAGCGGCATTCTATGGGTAATCAGGTCATCCAGGCTGACCACCTTTTGCTCAAGAATCTTCAGTAAACGGTCCCAGGTTGAGGTCGTGTAACCAACCGATCCAACCACTCGCAACTGTTTATAGAAGACCTGATCAAAATCGAGGAAGATTTTACGTCCGAAAATCCCGACCTGTGTGTATTGACCAAGAGGCTTCAAAGCGCGTAAGCAATTGGCGGCCGAAGCCTCGGCGCCGGCACACTCGAATGCCACGTCCACGCCGGCCCCTTTTGTTTCTTCCGCGACTACGGTCGCCAACTCCTGCTCAGTCAGGTTTACCACCGTATCAACACCAAGCATCTTGGCTTTCTCAAGCCGCATCGCGTCCTCGCCTGTGCCCGTCACAATGGTCTTGATTCCTTCAGCCAAAAGAATCTTCAGACAAAGCAAGCCAATTGGGCCGGGACCAGAAACCAGAGCTACGTCTCCCAATCTTACGTTCGTTACTTGCAGCACTGCTTGAACGGCACTGGCGAATGGCTCACATAACGCAGCCTCGGCTAGCGAGAGTCCAGCCGGAATCTTGTATACCTGATCGCTGCGAACTACAGCATATTTGGCAAAGGCCCCGTTGACACCATGCCCCATTCCCCGCCTGTCAGGGCAAAGCATGAAGTAACCCATGCGACAAAAAGAGCAGGAGCCACACGTGACTGCGGTAGCCGGTAGTACGGTTGCGTGATCGTCAGGCTGAATGTTTCTCACGAGCCGTCCAACCTGAACCACGCGTCCGGAGAACTCATGACCAAGAATGACGGGCGGAAAGTTTCTGAAGGTGTCCTCGTAGACGTGAAGGTCTGTACCGCAAACCCCGCAAAAGCTCACTTCGATTTTGACTTGATTATCGCCACACGCGGGCTCTGCTACCTCTCGCAACTCCACATTTCCAACGCCTGGTTCATATTTGATGAGAGCTTTCAAATCAATTCCTCCGAATCGACGTTTTGATTGCTTCGGTTAGAATGCGTCCGACGTTATTGCTCGGCGGCTCAATCTTGAGCATAGCCGAAAGCGTGGCGGCAATGTCAGCCGGGCTGCAGGCGCTGAAATATCTGCCGGGCGCAACGCCAGCTCCATAAAAGATGACCGGCACGTGCGTGTCGTAGCTGTACGGGGTGGCATGACTCGTACCAGCTTCGGTTCGCTGGATGTAGAATGGCCTGGTGATGATTACCAAATCGCCGCTCCGTTCGGGGTAAAACCCATTCGCAGCATGGCTCGAAAGTAATCCGGGAGTGAGCTGACCGGAAAGGAATTGGCCGCGCGTAAAGCACCCTCCTATGCCTTCGACGGTGAGCGCGGCGTTGCAGCCAATGCGCTCTGCTTCAGCCTGATCACCGTGTCGCCGTTCGATCGCTTTGTAATCAAAGTAGACATTTCCGTTTACCGCCGACAGAACCCAAGGCTCGGTCCCAAAACGTCGATTCAGGGCGGCTTCGATTACGCTCTTGATATTCTTGCTGTCAATCCGTCCGCCTCCCAACCTCAGATCGCGCGCGTGCTCCGGCACCAGCGCCACTCCGTGATCAGCCGTCAACACAATAACCGTGTTCGTGAGCCCAACCTTCTTGTCGATGTAATCGAATAGATCGGCCAGCGTCCGATCAGTCCGCAAGGTCATGTCCTCGACTTCCTGGCTATATGGACCGAAGGAGTGTCCCAGTCCATCGTTGGCTGAGAAGCTAATCGTGAGCAGATCTGTATCGTCATCGGCGCCGAGACGTTCACCATCGATAGCCGCCTTAGCAAACGCGGCAGTGTAATCATTCGCAAACGGCGACTCGTCCCATTGATCTAAGAACAACTTTCCAGGTTTGCTTTCGCCACCGTTGATGATGTGCGGGAACTTGTTTCCAAACTTTGACTTCTCGTAAGGCGAATCGTCCGGCAACGAGCGGTCGTAGGCGCTGGCTGGGAGAAGTCGATCCCATTTGGCGCCAAAATATTTTTCCGGCCGCACGCTTTGATTAAATCGTTTCACCCATTCCGGAAGATCGGCGAAGTAGTAAGTGCTCGAAACAAAAGCGCCAACACCTGAGTCAAACCAATAGGCGCCATTAGGCCGATGGCCGGCGGGGAGAATGGCGGAACGATCTTTCAGCGCGAGACCGACAATCTTCGTGCGACCGTTATTTGTAAGCCGCAGTTGATCGCCTACGGTCGAGCCGATCAGCTTCGACGGTGAGCCCGGCGATGCTGCCTGGCCACCGAGCAATCTCACGCTTTCGTCAGCAACGCTGGTGACTTCTTTTCCTTTGGCCCGGTCAAACCACTCGTTTCCGACTATCCCGTCAAGTGCCGGGATAGAACCAGTCATAAAGGTAGCGTGGCCGGGTGCTGTAACGGTGGGTGAGTAGATGTAATTGGCGTTAGTAAAGACAGCGCCATCGCGAAGCAGACGCCGAAAACCTCCCTCGCCGAACAAGTCTTCAAAGCGAGTCAAGTAATCGTAACGGAATTGATCTATGACGATTCCCACTACCAATCGAACCTTCGCACCGGCGGGCTCTTTTCTTGCTCTCTTTTGAGAGTAGG
>QHXG01000285.1:0-834 GCA_003222845.1 Acidobacteriota bacterium
GTAGGCAGGTGAGGTTTCGAGTTTATTGATCGGCTGGTTGCTGATGGTCGGGCTGCGAAAGAAATGCAGGTATCCGATTAGCGCCAGGGCGAGCATCATGAGAACAACGAAGATCGGTGCGGCGCGAGACTTGACCCAGCGTCGCCAACTTGACTGCCGCTTTGACCCAGCGGTGGCCATCCGAACCGTGGGCGCATCGTTGATTGATGCCGTGACTTTTCCGCTCTCAAACTCGCGGCTGACTCGATCCAGATCAACCAACAACTCAACCATCGTTTGGTAGCGCCGCTCCGGCTCTTTTTCCAGACACTTGAGGATGAGTGCCTCCAATGCCGCCGGGATCACGCCTGAATGAGATTGCAGTGGCGGCGGGTCGCGCATCAGAATCGCGGATGTTAGCTCAGCCAAGCTCTTGGCCTCGAATGGCCGACGCCTACTTACGATCTCGTAGAGCACTGTGCCATAACTGAAGATGTCGCTGCGACCATCCAATTGCTCCGCTCGCAGTTGTTCGGGCGACATGTACGGCGCAGTTCCCATGACCACTCCGGTTTGGGTTAGCAACATCGACGTCTCGGCCTCAGGGTCAACCGCAACCTCGCCACTCACAATTTTCGCCAAGCCAAAATCGAGCACTTTCACTTTGCCGCGCAGAGTGAGCATGATGTTTGACGGCTTGATGTCACGGTGAATGATGCCGTGCGCGTGAGCCTCGGCCAGAGCGTCAGCTACTTGCGCGGCGATGGAAAGTGACTCGGAAAAATCGGGAGGCTTGCGTTTCATCCTGGAGTCGAGGGTCTCGCCTTCAACGTACTGCATGACGATGAAGCTGCG
>QHXG01000285.1:863-9154 GCA_003222845.1 Acidobacteriota bacterium
ATGGTCTAACTTGGCTGCTGCCTGGGCTTCTCTGACAAGGCGTTTTCTAGCTCGTTCATCCGCCACCAAACTCTCTGGCAGGAATTTAATCGCCACTTTGCGATCAAGCTTTGTGTCCTGCGACAGATACACCTCACCCATTCCGCCCGCGCCGATCTGCGAGCGGATTTCGTAGCGGCCGAGTCTTGTGCCGGAAGCGATGGTCACCGTTTGAAATTGCTAATCAGCACCACATCACTCGTCTGCGTGCCGCGCGACAGGGCAACTTGTTTTCCGTCGCGCGAGACGTCGAAGCCGAAGATTCGTTCCGAAGCAAAGTTCGTCAACTGTTTTGGCGGCGAGCCGTCGATTGGTTGCGCCCATAGATTGGTAACACCTTTTTGAGTAACTCCGTAAATTAGCGCGCGACCGTCAGCGGTCCAGCGCAGGTTTGTTTTGACTCCGACAGGAAAAGTGAAGGTCTTGGCTGGCGGTCCACCGTCGCTCGGAAGGATCGCAAATTTGAATTGCGCGTTAGGTTGTTCCAGGTACGTACAAGCGATCTGTTTTCCATCGGGCGAGAACGTGGGGGATTCAGAATATTTATCAGTCACTTGCATGGGTGAGCCACCCTCGATTCCGACTTTCCAGACCGTGCATTTGTTCATGCATGACATGTACGCTATCCATTGACCATCCGGGGAGATGTTTGGATCCTCGTCATATTGTTTGAATGTCAATTGCCTCACGTTTGCTCCATCGATATCCATGCGCCAAATATGCGGCACACCTGTGCGATCCGACATGAATACGATGTAACGGCCGTCGGGCGAAACCGACGGCTCAACGTTGTCGCCTGCGTCGGCCGTGAGCTGTTTCCGGCTGCCGTGGATGAGATCGACCAGGTAAAGATCGCCGCCAACTGGCGCCTTGACCGGATAGATCAGCTTGCCGTCAGGAGTCCATACGGGCCTACCCACCAGGTTCCGGCCTTGCGTGATTTGCGTTGCGCGTGACGCATCGAACGCCGGCATCATCCAGATATTGTTATCGAGTTCCGTTTTCACGGCCGCGATTAAACCAGCGTCCGCGGTAAGACTGATGGTGGGGTAAGAATTCAAATCGTTCGTCAGCTTTTGTGCTGCTCCTGACGGATACGAGATTTGCCAGACACTGAACGACTCGCCCTCTCGCTCCTCAGCAGTCGCCAGAACCGCATGCGAGTCGAACCATACGACCTGCCTCACTTCGAGCCATCTGCGCGGGGTGAGAAATTTCAATTCGCCCGTCGCGACTGACACCGTCGCAACACTCATGTAATTCTCACTCGTGCTGGCTACCGGCGTCGCGAGCGTCTTTCCATCCGGTGACCAGGAAACATTACTGAAATCTCCCAGGAAGAAGTATTCGTCGCCGTGGCGCATTGCGAGTTGCCTTTGCCCGCTGCCATCCGCGTTGGCGATCATCAACCGATCTTCATCTTCATAAAAATCGAAGTAGGCGATCTGTTTCCCGTCCGGAGAAAAGCTGATTGAAGTCTTAATGCCGGTGAATAGTTTGCGCGGGGTGCCGCCAAGCACCGGGACCTGGTAGAGAGTTCCGGTGGCTTCGTTACTAGTTCCGACGACGTAAAAGACGTAGTTGCCGTCCGGCGAAAATGCCAAGCCATAAAATCGCGCGTTGGCGGGCGGAACGATTTGCGTATTGCTGTTCGCGACGGCTACTTGCCGCAGCCATAAACTCTTTTGCTCACCGTCATCCTGAACGTGCACCAGCCACTTGCCGTCAGGCGAGATTGCCGCGCCGGTCGCGTTTCCCGTCGTGGTTAGCCGCGTGAATTTCGCCGTTTCCAGTGAAATGACCTGGGGTTGGCGGTGGACAACGAACTTGTAGAGAGCGAAACCAATTCCCACTAGAACCGCGAGCGCGATTATGACCGCCAGCACGAAGCCTTTCTTGTGACTTTTGATTTGATTGACGACGTATTCGGCACTGGAAACGTTTGTCGTTGCTGCAACTTCGCCGGTGCGCGATGCAGCGCTTTGCAAACTCGTCGAAGTCGGAACTCCGATGCCCGAATGGTTCGCGCCGGCAGCCGCTCCACTCAATCGTTCAGGCGCGACGGAACGTTCGACTTCCGCGGCCGTCTCCACGCGCTGCTTCAGTCGTTGCAGTTTTTTTAGTAGCTCGCGCGCGGTTTGCGTTCGTTCCGCTGCGTCTTTTGTTAGCGTTTCGGTGACGATCCATTCCAGCGCTTCCGGTACATTCGGAACATACGCAGAGAGCGGCAGCGGCTCTTTCTCTAAAATCGCAACGATGACATGGCTGGGCGTCGCGCCTTCGAATGGCACGCGCCCCGTAACCATTTCGTAAAGCACGACGCCGACGCTCCAAATATCGGTGCGCGGATCGATCTGTTTGCCGCTCGCCTGTTCGGGCGACATGTAATTCACCGTGCCCATGACGACGCCGGGACTCGTTTTTACGCGCGTGGCAACTTCGCTATCGGAGATTTGTTCGGGAGCGCCGGCAGCCTGGGTCACTTTAGCGAGACCAAAGTCGAGGACCTTCACGCGACCACGCGGCGTGATCATGATGTTCGAAGACTTGATGTCGCGATGCGTGATGCCCTTGCCGTGCGCTTCGTCGAGCGCGTCTGCTATTTGCATCGCGATGTCGAGGCTTTCGTGAGCGGCGAGCGGCCGCCCGCCAATCTTCTGTTCGAGCGGCAGGCCTTCAACGTATTCCATCGCGATGAAATAGCCGCCATCTGCCTCGCCAATTTCATAAATGTGCGCGATGTTCGGATGCGACAGCGCCGCCGCCGCCCGTGCCTCCTGCAGAAATCGATGCAGGCGCTGCTGATCAAGCGCGATTTGCGCCGGCAGAATTTTCACTGCAACTAGACGATCGAGTTGGGTATCTCTGGCCAGATACACCTCGCCCATTCCGCCCTCGCCAATCTTTGAGCGGATTTCGTAACGACCAAGTTTTGTGCCAGCTTCAATCGTCATTCAGCTTCGCTGCCCAAAGTCACGGGGTGAGTCCAACGCAGCGTACCAAATCCGGGAAGCGTGGATCTGAGCGCAAGTCGTCGAAGATTGGATCGACTTTGACGGCTTCAATCGAGCCGATTTTGCGGCAGGACGAACGCCAGGCTTCGAAGGCCTTATCTTTATCACCTAAGCCCGTGTAAATGATCGCAACTTCGTCCGCCGGCAAGGCTTTGGCTTTTGCTTGCTCCTGCAACCTGACGAGCACCCGTTCAGCATCGCCTCTCTTGCCCGACTTTGCATAGACGTATCCGACAAACCCCTCGGTGCCGAAAGTGGTGGTGGCTGTTTTGATCTTCTCAAACTCTTCGAGCGCTCTGGCATATTGCCCCACAGCCGCATACGTTTCCGCTAGGAATTGAATTGCCGGCGGAAAGGACGGATCAAGCTCAAGCGTCTTATGGAATTGTTCGATGGCTTGATCGTATCGACGTTCCCAGTAGTAGCAGGTCCCGAGGTCCACGTTGAGCGGCAGCGAAAACGGATCAATCTCAAGACCGCGCTTGAACTGCGCATGAGCTTCATCAAATCGGCCGAGCATGGCCAGAAAGAAGCCGTACCAATCGATCCTGATTTTGAAGCAAGCTCGGCGGGCAGAACCTTCAGCGCAACTTTGCGATCCAACCTTGCGTCCAGCGCCAGATAAACCTCACCCATTCCGCCCGCCCCCAGTTGTGAGCGGATTTCGTAGCGACCGAGTCTTGTGCCGGCGTCGAGGCTCATCAACTCACCTGAAATTGCTGATCAGCACCACGTCGTGAGTGTCAGTGCCACGAGACACGGCGAGTTGTTTGCCGTCCACGGACCAGGCAAAAGAGAACAGCGTGTCACCCCGGAAGTCAGTCAACTGCTTTGGCGGGCTGCCATCTATGGGCCGGCTCCATATATTTGAAGAACCACCGCGGTTATCGTTGTATTGAAGGGCGCGGCCATCACGGCTCCAATGAACAAAGAAACCCGGGATGTCGAGTAGTTTTACCGGCTCACCGCCTTCAAATGGTATGAGCGCCATCACAATCTTACGGCTCGACGGATCGTTCACGTACTTAACCGCAATCAGCTTTCCATCGGGCGAGATAATCGGGCGTCCCGAGAATCTATCAGTCAGTTGCACCGCATTGCCGCCATCAATGGGCGCCTTCCACAGATTTTGGATTCCCGAGCCACTACTCGCATAAAGAACCCACTTCCCATCCGGCGAGCACGTGGGGAAGTTCTCCATGTCGCCGCTGGTTAGCTGTTTCTGGTTCGAGCCGTCGAGATCCATTCTCCAGATTCGACGAGCACCCTGCCGATTGGAGGAAAAAACAATATACCCGCCCGCACAGACTGAGGGCATTCTGTTGTTCCGGCCCTCGGTGGTTAGTTGCTTTTGTCCGCTTCCATCAGCTTCTATGATCCATATGTCACTGCCTGATTCAAAAACCAGCTTGCCATCGGGCGTCCACTCAAGATTCCTATAGTTATTGGTTCCGGAGGTTATCTGCCTGGCCCGGCTCGAATCCCCTCCCGGCGCGATCCAGATATTCGAGGTGCGGTTGACTTGACTCGTAACGAGAGTGTTTGAGTCGGCCGTCAGATCTAAGCCGTAGTAGTTGTTCAGGTCATTCGTGATCCTGCGCGCCTCTCCACCACTCGAGAGCTGCCATATCTGGGAGCTTTGCCCTCCGAGCTCGATTGCATTAAGCAGGAGGCCGCTTCCGTCACGTAACCACGCAACGCAGTCAATCCAGTCCCACTTTTGCGATGAGGGGAGCGCCTTTTCTGTCCCGTCCGCTAAGTTCAGGCCAAAGACGTTCATCTGATATAAGTTTCCCTTTCCCTGGACATAGCTCGCATACGCTATAGTCTTGCCGTCGGGTGACCACGCGGGCGCGCCCTCGTAAGTAACGAAATAATTGGGCGGCTTGCGAGTGACCAGCTTCCGCTCTTTGGCCTCATCCAGGCTGGCAATGATTAATGAGTCTTCGGCGTTGGGGAAGCCGCTACGTATGAAAGTTACCTGCCTACCGTCGGGCGAGAAAGTGACCGGGGTGCTGAGATCCTCGACCAGCTTCTTAGGCGGGCCTCCGAGAACCGGCATTTGATAGAGCGTGGCTGTTTCACTGCTTTTTTCTCCTGCGACGTAATAAATGTAGTTACCGTCTGGCGAGAAAGTTACACCGAGAAACCATTTATCACTGGGCGGCACAATCTGCACGCTGCTCGACGTAGCTACCTGCCGCATCCAAAGGCTGGTTCCTTCGCTTCCGTTTACCATGTGGGCCACATACCTGCCGTCGGGCGATATGGCCGAGAATCCGGCTTTGCCGCTGCTGGTCAGCTTGGTCAGCTTCATTGAACTGGAAGATACAGCTGGCCGGCTCGCGTATTTGTAAATTCCGAAGCCCAGCGCAGCCAGCACCAGGATTGCCACTGCCGAGGCAACAAGGAACGCAGTCTTGTGACGCTTGATCTCGCTGGCGATCCTTCAACCGTTGCCGGCGCCGCGCCCGAGAGTGTCGAACGACGGCCACTCGTCGCGGTCCCGCTAATCAACGCGGGTTGTGCGGAATACTCGAGTTCAGCCTCTAGTTCCATCTCTCGTCGCAAGTTCTTCACATCGAGCCCCAGGTCCTTGATCGTCTGGTAACGCTCTTCTCGATCTTTACGCAGGGTTTTCCTGACAATCCGCCAAAGCTCGGTTGGTAGGTCAGGCAAGTGGCTGATGAGCGGCTGGGGTTCCCGTTCTAAGATCGAGGCAATGATGTCGCTCTTGGTCGCTCCCTCAAATGGCACGTGTCCGGTAATCATCTCGTAGAGCATCACGCCCAGACTCCAGATGTCCGTGCGCGCGTCCATGTCGAGTCCTCTCGCTTGCTCGGGCGACATATATTGCGCCGTGCCAATGATCATTCCCGGGTCTGTACCGATCAGGGTGGAAGCGGCTGAATCTGCGATCGGTCGCTCGGTAAGTTTGGCCAGTCCAAAGTCCAGGACTTTTACGTAGCCCTCAGACGTGAGCATCACGTTCTCTGGCTTCAGGTCTCGGTGGATGATCCCTGCGCGATGCGCCGCTGCCAGGGCTGAAGCAGCCTGAGTGGTGACATCGAGCACCTGGCCAAGCCGCATGCCCCGCTTCAGTCGCAAGCGCAAAGTATCGCCGTCGATAAACTCCATCGCGATGAAATGCACGCCATCGGCTTCGCCGATCTCGTAGATGTGGGCGATGTTCGGATGATTGAGCGCGGCAGCAGCAGTCGCCTCCTGATCGAAGCGGCGCATTCGATCTTTATTAGCAGCGAGATCAGCGGGAAGAATCTTCAGCGCGACTTTGCGGTGCAGCCGCGTGTCTTCCGCCAGATATACCTCACCCATCCCGCCCGCGCCGAGCAAAGAGCGGATTTCATAGCGGCCCAGTTTTGTTCCACCAGCAAGAGTCATTTAGCGTCTGGCTCAGTCATCACGAGCAAGCTCAGGGTCACGACTGAAATTTCATTTTCCGTACTAATTCGGTGAATCGCGGATCGGAACGCAGAGGATCGAATAACGGCTCAACGTTGAGATAAATGATGAAGCCGGCGCGATCCTCGTAAGACTTGTTGAGTTGTTCCAGCGCGCGATCCTTATCACCCAGACCAACGTAAAGAATTGCCAGATCGTACGACGAGACATACGCCTGTTTCGACACTTCGTTTAGTTCCGCGAGTATTTTTTGCGCCTCAGCTTGTCGGCCTGAAGTCGCGTAGGCATGGGCCAGTAGAGCCAACACCCCTGAGGTTCTGCCGCCGATAGCAATCGCTTTTTCGAATTGCTTAATCGCCTCATCATGCATTCCATTTGCTTCGTAAACCACCCCAAGGTTGAGCGGACCGCCAAAATGATTGGGATCTATCTCCAGTGACTTCTGACATGTTCTGATCGCCTCATCGTATCGGCGAGCGAGGTAATAGGCATAGGCGACATCGTCAGCAATCAGCGTCGAAAGCGGAGCGACTTCAAGGCCGCGTTGCGTCATCTTGATTCCTTCATCCGCTCTGCCCATCGACAAGAGAAGGTACGAATATAGTTCGTAGGTAATCTCGTAATTCGGGTTGAGTTCGATCGCCCGCTTGAATTCTCGTTCGGCGGTGGCCCAGTCCAGGTTATAAAACATCGTGTTTGCGCCGAACGCGGTGTGCGCCTCGGCCAAAGTATCGTCAAGTTCCAGGGCCCGCCTGGCCGTCGCTATTCCCTTGGGATAGCCTTCGCGCGGAGAAATCCAGCCATTGGTGGACGAGGCGCCGTAAGTTTCGCTGAGGCCGACATAGGCGAGAGCGAAATTCGGATCGACGGCGACGGCCTGATTGAAATATTCTTCGGCTTTCTTATGATCTGCCGGCGTGAACTTCTGCCAGAAGTAATGACCTTTCAAATAGAGCTGATAAGCCTCCGGGTTGTCGGTGTTATGTTTCTTCAGCTTGCGCTGATCGGCGGAAAGCGCGGGTCGAAGGTTCGCTGAAATAGCTTTGGTGATATCGCTTTGCACTCCCAGGAGGTCGGAAATCTTGCGTTGATAACGGTCGCCCCATATTTGTTTGTTGTCGCGCACATCGATTAGCTCCGCGCTCACCAGCAAATCGTCGCCGCTTTGCCGGAGCCGTCCCGTCAAGATCGCGCGCACGCCAAGATCGTTCCCGGCTTTCAGCGGATCGGTTTCTTTCCCTTTATAACGAAAGGCCGAGCTGCGCGGAATGACTTTGAGATTTGGAAGCTGCGTCAGGCTATTGATGATGCTTTCAGTAAGACCGTCGGAGAGGTATTCAACGTTGGCATCGTTGTCCTGATTCGCGAATGGCAGGACGGCAATCGATTCGATGGCGACCTCAGTGTTGCGTGCATGGAGATAACCTGCCAGGCCGATGGCGCCGGCGACAATAATCACGAACCCCACGATAACCGCGGTTGCGAGCTTATGCTGTTTGATTCCGGAGAGAAGGAACTCGGCGCTTGATGGCCGCGTCGATAGCGAAGCAGGCGATGCGCTTGTCGCGCTTTCACCATCACTTGACGGGAAGCGGCTGGTTTCACCTGACGGCGGCGGAATCGTGGTGTCGATTCCCGGCATTTTCATTTCGCGCCGTACTTCTTTCAATTCAATTGCGACATCTTTAATAGTTTGATAACGCTCGTCCATGTCTTTTGCCAGACAACGACGAACTATTCTTTGCAGGTCGGTAGGAGCCGAAGGATTCAGATCGCTTATCGGGGAAACCGGCTCGCGGATGATCTTATTAAGCG
>QHXG01000286.1 GCA_003222845.1 Acidobacteriota bacterium
GTGGCAACAAATTTGCTTGCTAAGACCGTCGGCAGATTCTTGTTGCACTGAAACGCAACGATGAATATGCTCTAAACATCAAACGGACGCTCGCCGTGATGCAATTTCGAGCAAACTGAAGCGGACACGGTTGGAAAGCAAGTCGAGAAAACAAATGGCGGACCTGGAAGCATATCGAGACAAATTTGGTGATAGCGGGCAGCGCGTGCTTCAGAATGCTCTGACTGAATCAAAGCGCCGCGACCAAAACTACATTGGGGTCGAACATATTATCCACGCTTTGGCGT
The DNA here is from genome assembly GCA_003222845.1 of Acidobacteriota bacterium. Classification (GTDB taxonomy): domain Bacteria; phylum Acidobacteriota; class Blastocatellia; order Pyrinomonadales; family Pyrinomonadaceae; genus UBA11740. Next base: position 288 of record QHXG01000286.1, read on the forward strand.
CTGAAGAGCCCGAGCTTTTCAATTCAACCATCCGTAGTCTCGCTCTTGATCCGACAATGGTGACGCGCGCGATAAGTACGCGGCTGGATAATGCGCGGCAGCACGTCGGTAAAGGCTTTCGAATCGCTCCGGATACGACCGATCTCTTCAAGCGCGCGATGGAGCGGGCGCGCTCACGCGGGCGCAAGACTATCGAAGCTACCGACATCTTCGAAGTGCTTTCGAAACCCGATAGCTTATTTGTCGAGGTGCTCCAGAATCTGGGCGCCAAGCCGGAAGCGGTTGGCGAGCACGTACGCACAAGTGTAAACGTGCGCGAGCAACAAGACGAACAGTACCGTAAAAAGTTTGATTTGCCGCCTTACTTGAAACACTTCGGGGTCTCGCTGAATCGCATGGCGCGCATGGACAAAATCCCGCCTACCATCGGGCGCGAAAAAGAGATTCAGCAGATTATCGAAATTCTTTGCCATCGCGAGCGCGCCAACTCGCCTATGCTGGTTGGCGAGCCCGGCGTCGGTAAGACCGCCGTCATCGAAGGCCTGGCCCGTTTGGTTGAACTCGAACCGCAAAAGGTGCCGTCGCGCTTGCGCAACTCGCACATCGTGCAACTGCAAATGGGCGGCATCGTGGCGGGCACGATGTTGCGCGGCATGTTCGAAGAACGAATCAAAGGCATCATCGACGAAGTGAAAGAGCGCGACAATCTCATTCTCTTCATCGACGAAGCGCATACCATCATCGGCGCCGGCGCCGCGCTGGGAACTTCTTCGGATGCAGCCAACATGTTCAAGTCGGCACTGGCCAAAGGCGACCTGCGCATCATTGGCGCGACCACCCTGGCCGAGTACAAAGAATATATCGGCGAGGATGAAGCGCTGGCGCGTCGTTTCCGTCTGGTTAAAGTTGACGAGCCTTCGATCGGCGAAACTCGCGAGATTCTATTGGGCGTGCGGCCCCGCCTCGAACGAAATTATTCGGTCAAGATTTCTGATGAAGCCATCAATACCGCGCTGGAGATGGCCCCGAAATACATTCGCAACCTGCACCTGCCTGATAAAGCGATTGGCTGGCTCGACACGGCCGCAGTGAAAGTTGAAATCAACGAGCCACACACGATGATCGTCAAGCCGGAGCACGTCATCGAAGTCATCTCGCAAGAGTCGCGAATCCCGCGCGACATGATCTTTCGCGACACGAGCGATCGCTTTGCGATGACTGAAGTCCAGCTTTCGCAGCGCGTGATTGGCCAGAAGCAAGCTATCCAAGCCGTCGCGCAACGCCTGCGTTTGAACAAAGGTCCGCTGAAGGAGTCGCACTACAAACCGGATGGCGTATTGCTATTCCTCGGTCCGACCGGCGTCGGCAAGACTGAACTGGCGAAGGCGGTTGCCGAGTTTATGTTCGGCGACGATCACAAGATGGTTCGTCTCGACATGTCCGAATATGGCGACGGTACGGTGGGCGTCGAGAAATTGATTGGCATGCCGCGTGGCATCGTCGGATCGGAGCGCGGTGGAATTCTGACCGAGCAGCTTCGCGAGAACCCTTACACGGTCTTGTTGCTCGACGAAGTTGAAAAAGCTTCGCCCTATTTGATGAATCTCTTCCTGCAGGCTTTCGATGAAGGCTGGTTAACCGATGGCCGTGGCCGGCGCGTCTATCTCTCCGACGCCATCGTGATCATGACATCGAATCTTGGTTCGGATAGTTTCAAGAAGTACGAAAAGCCGCTGGGATTTGGCACCAAGACCGCCGCCGATTTTCGCGCCATCAAGAACGAAGTGATGAAGGCCGCGGAGATGCGCTTCTCGCCTGAATTTCGCAACCGCATCGACGAGATCATAGTTTTCTCGCCGCTGACAATGGACGAGGTCAAGCAAATCGCACAACTTTACCTCGATAAGACTCGTCGTCAGATGAAGCGCCAGGGCAAGTCGTTCGAGGTTACCAGTCAGGCAATCGACCTGTTGACCGAGAAAGGTTTCAGTATGCAGTACGGCGCGCGGTTCCTGAAGCGTTATATAGATGAGAAAGTGAAATTACCGATCACCACAATGTGGAAGAGCGGATCCAAGTTCTCAGTCGATGTCGAAGGTGAAGAGATCTCGGTGAAGGTCGTCGAAGACGGGAAATCACCAGCGGACAGTTTGAAGGCTTAGTGAGCGTGCCGCGTCAGTACCGCGAGCGGTAGCGACCGGACCATTTTCCATTTGTCATTTTCCATTTCACATTTGTCATTTGGGTGCTCCGTTTGGACCAGGTACTTGTTCCCCCGCGTAGGGCGGAGGAGTCGGTTATCTAAAGAGAAGTTGTTTCCTAAATGGCGAATGAAAACTGTCAAATGACAAATGGAAAATGATCCGGTCGCTACCGCTCGCGGTTCTGACACTCAGCTCCGACAATGAAAGCCGTACTCCTTGCCAAACTTGCCCTAATGACCCAATTAGCGGTAATCGCCGTAGCGTTTTCGCTTGGTCAAGTCAGCGCTCAAACTGAAACGAAAAAAACAACTCCTGACGATAAGGCCCAACAGATTGTGCAGAAGGCCATCCAAGTCGTGGGTGGTGATCGCTATCTGAGCGTCAAGACAGTCATCGGTCATGGCTTCTTCACCGAATACAAGGATGGTATCTCAGGGATTCCGCTTAAGTTCGTCGACTACATCGTGTATCCCGATAAGGAGCGGACTGAGTTTATCGGCGGCGGCCAGCGATTAATTCAAACCAATGATCGCGACCATGGATGGATCTTTGATGCGGCAGCCAGGACTCTCAAAGACCAAAACCCAACCCAGTTGGAAGACTTCCGTCTGGCGATGCGCACGAGTGTGGAAAATTTGCTCCGTGGCTGGTGGCGTGCGCAGGGTGCGATTCTGAGTTACGTGGGCCGCCGCGAAGCCGGCGTAGGCCGACGCAACGAAACCGTGAAGCTCACCTACCCGGATGGTTTTTGGATTGAATATGAGTTCGCCGCCGGCGAGGGCTCGCCCGCAAAAGTGATCTACGAGCGCAAGCACAAGAAACCCGATAGCGACGAAATGGAAGAACTCACAGAAGAAGACAGGCTCCTGAAACCAGTGACCATCGACGGCGTCGTCACACCTTACGTCATCGATCACTTCCGCAACGGCATCCAAACCAGCCGCATCAATTACGAATCAGTCGAACTTAACAAACCTGTTTCCGATGCGCTCTTCACTAAGCCAGCGAATATCAAAGCTATAAAATGATCATTTGATCGATTCCTGCTCGATTCATCACCTAGTACTAGCGAAGTTCAGTTTTGGATAAAGGTCGCGTTCTCTACGATCTCACGCTGAAGCCGAACGGCTCAATGATTTCTCCTGGGAGGCGCGTTCGGTGATATTGATTTGATCTCGTTCCGGTAACGGCTGGCCGGCCATCTGGGCAAATAAGCGTTCATACTGATCGACGACGTAATCCCAATCGTAAAACTGCTGCACTCGCGCCTGAGCGCGGTTGCGGTAGGAATGGACCAGCGAGCCGTCGCGCAACACGCGTTGTAGTTTCTCGGCGAGATCGTTTTCGTCGGCGTAAGCTATACCGGCGTCGCCAATGGCTTCCATGTTTTCTGGCGCGGCGAGAGTGAGCACGCAATTACCGAAGCCCATTGCTTCCAGAAGGGCCGGATGCGTGCCGCCTACTTCGGTGGCGTGAACGTAGCAGTAGGCGTTTTGTTGCAGCGCGCGGTAGTCGCGGCCGAAGACGAAACCGGTGAAAATGATTCGGCGATCCCGGCGCGCGCGCGCTTTTAGATCGGCGATGTAATCGTGGGCGTAGGGAGCGTCGCCGACAATCAAAAGCTTATGCGCGGTGCGCACGCGCTTGAAAGCTTCGATTACCAGATGGGCATTGTTCTCAGGTTCGAGGCGCGATACGTAAAGCACGTACCGGTTTGGTTCGACTCGCCAACGTCTCACAGACGGATCGGGCCGGCGCTCAACCTCGGCGCCGTAAGCGATCATCGTCGAGGCGACGCGATAGCGAGCCAGATAATACTCCTGAATCACGCGCGCATCAGTCACTGTTTCATTTGGCAGAATCGTGGCCAGCCTCTCCGCCAGCAAATAGTATCTGCGAGCAATTGAGTTCCACTTCTTCCGTTTGTGCTCGAGGCCATCAACGTTCAGCGCCACGGGTGTCCCGGTCAATCGCAGGATGGAAGCAAACGGAGCGTTGGCCGCATTGCAAATCAGCGCCGCATCGTAACGTCTTGGGACCGAGTGCAATGCCGAGAGAAAGGAATGAACGATCGTATCGAAGTACTTGTGACGAATGGTAGGCAGGACTTTTAGACGCACACCTTGAAACTCGAGTTCTCGCGGGCTGGTGTAATGCGCGCGACAATAAACTGTGACGTCGTGACCGCGCGCGGCCAGACGTGTCGAGAGGTGTTCGGCAAAGGTTTCGAACCCGCCATAGTTTGCAGGTATTCCCCGCGTGCCGAGAATCGCAATGCGCATAATAAGATTGTTCGCTAAGCGTCAGCTTGTCGCCCGCGCGTTTTTCATCGACTACATTCCACAACCGAGGCGACAAGCTAAAGCTTATCGGACATACCAGCAACTTCTTCGTAAACCCGCAGAGTTCGCTGCGCCGTCGTCCGCCAACTGAAATTCTTTGCTCGCCTCAGACCTTTTTCGCTCAGCATCTTGCGAAGCGCCGAATCATCAATCACTCGGGTGAGCGCGTCACTCAGTGCCTTAGTGTCGAATGGATCGAAAAGCAGACCCGCATCGCCAACAACTTCGGGCA
>QHXG01000287.1 GCA_003222845.1 Acidobacteriota bacterium
TCGATGTCAGACGGCCTTGGATGGCTGAGATTGTTTAGTCCCACTCTTACCTTGGTGAGCTTGCCGCTTAACCCCGCGACTGAAATGTTCGATGGATAAGGTTCGGCACGAGCCGGAGGTGCCGTTCCCAGCGGCGCGTCAAAGATAGTTATCTGATTTGGGTTGGAAAACAAGAACGCTTCGGGCTGAACGGGCTCAACCCTGGTCGAACTTTTCGGTGGAGCTGTCAGGGCGATTGCCGGGGCCACCGTGTCGCCTCTGAGACCCACCAGATCAGTCAGCGCATCGCTATCCAGCCGCATTGGCAGCATCGCAACCGGCGCGCCGTCAACTTCGAATGAAGCTACCGAATTGGTCTGGGCTGGTAGTTTTGAATCGGAAGCATCCGGACGTGAGTCTATCGAGCGGGGCGCAATCACCAGCATCTTACGGTCCGAATGGTCCAACACCACAAGATCGTCCGCCCGCGAAGCCGATACGCGCACAGGAATCAGCGATGTTGCTGTTGTCGATGCGCTCGCCGTCAACGTCTGGCTGGTCCACTGGGCAATATCGTAGCGTAGATGGCTCGAAGGCAGTTCCGTTGCTTCAGCGAAACCTGTTCGCGCGCCAATGTTCGGGGGCTCGGTTGTTTTGCTAATCGCACGCGCTTTGAGTTGCTGCCATTCTGTATTCGAAATTCCCGGCTGCGCCAGCGCCTCGACGCTTCCGTCGTCGGTTAACAATGCTACATCCGTAAAACCATCGCCGGTGAATTCGCCGGTAGTCGCTGCGCGAATGCTGAAAGGGAATGCGCGTTCGCTGATCTCGGGAGGATGAACTGTTACCTGGTCCTCCGCAGGGAGCGTGAGCTTTCGATCTCGGCCGTGTATGACCAGCAACTCGTTGCCGCTGGCAATGACGAGATCCATCGCGTAATGATCGTCGAGTTGACCCAGCGCCAGCGAAGTCGCGGCGTGCGGTACTGAAAAGACTTCCGGTTCAGCGTGCATTGCTCCCAACGGCCCTTCAAACACACACACCTGTGATCCTTGTTCGCCGTCAATGCCCACCACCAGATCGGTCAAGCCATCGGGCCGATTGATTTCACCGGCTACCAAGGCGGTCACTCCACCAATTAGCCTAAGCTCCTTTTCTGGTCCAAATCCTCCCTTGCCGTCGCCCGGCAAAAAATGCAAAGCCATTCCACCGCGAACAGCAAACACAATGTCCCAGTGTCCATCTGCATCGAAGTCTCCGGCGCCGAGGAAATCCGCCGGCGCTTCCAACCCGATCACCAACGCCGGAGAAAGAAAAGGCGCAGCGGTAAACGTCCCATCCGCTTTACGCTGCCTGGCCTCAGGTGTGTTGGGATAGATCGAGTCGGCATTGCCGCGATGCACGGTGATGATTCCGCGACCAGCGTAAGCGTAGCCGCCTACCAAATCCGGAATCCCGTCTTCATCGAAGTCAGCAGAGGCCAACGACCGCGCCTGAGCTTCGTTTTGCTCTAATGCACGTTGCAGTTTCGCCGGCCCCTGATAGGCGCTGATCAAGTCATGACCATTTGCCAGACTCAGCCTTGGATCAGGCGGGTTAATTTTTCGAATACTGACTAATTCATTCAATCGCGCACTTGGGATTGAGCCTTCGCGTGAACGGGCAATGCCCTTGGGAAGGAAGCTCGGATACCAAGGAGCTGTGACGATCGCTGCCAGGATCACCAGCGGAGCGAAGGCAAAAATGAAAGTAGCCATCGGCCCGTGAAGGCCAGCTTCAGATTTCACGCGATTGTCGAGAGCCAACATTAACTAGCTCTCCTTCTGCCAGGGGAAGCCGTCTTCAACATCAAGCAGGAGGCTCGAACAGATTCGGACCAAAGGTCCCGGCTGGTTGCAAATTATAGCGCAGGTGGATCGATATCCGCACCTGTGCTTGACGGGGCGTGTGCCAAGATTTAAGCAAACTCCCACTCCCTTTGGGAGAGGATTGGGGTGAGGGCGTAGCTGAGTAACTAGAAAAAGAAAACTCCTCTCCATCCTTTTCCTGTCCGCTCTTATAAAACAGGAAGAGAAAGAAGTATTTTGGTTTCGTCGCTAGGCCCTCACCCCGACCCTCTCCCAAAGGGAGAGGGAGTTATCTTCAAATTTTTCTCCCGCTGCTGACGGCGGCTGTTTCGCTAAAACGCATACTTAACTTGAAGCTGAATACGCCGGCTCGGCGTGATCGTATCAATCGCCTGCCCAAAATTCTGCGCACCGAGTAGACGGACGGGAATGCCGAAATTTGCGCGGTTTATGAGGTTAAAAATATCCGCTCGCAAAAGCAGGCGACGGCTGCCAGACAGGTAGAGGTTCCTGCTGAGCGAAAGGTCGAGTTCAATCACATTACCGGCACGAAAAGTGTTCCGGCGCACGCGCCCGTCCTGTCCAATGGGCGCCAGCAAAGTGGTCGGATCGGTCGTGGTTAACCGCAATGGTCGGCGGCGATCTCCCGTGGCAACCAGTCCGTTAGTGTTGTCGAGACGATCGGTGAGATTGCCATCGAGATTTACGTCGAAAATGCTGTTGACGGTGTACGGCTGTCCCATTCGCAAGCTGCCGCTCCCGGCAATTTGAAAGTTCGCGAACAAAGCCCGCATCAGGCGCTGTCGCCCTTTCAGCTTGGGAAGCGAAGCAATGAAGCTGTACGTGAAGCGATGACGCACGTCAAAGTTTGCCGGACCACGTTCGCCTGCAAACGTCAAACTGTTTTGCGGCAACGCCGGCGCGCCTGCCAGATCGAAAACATCCGAGACGTCGTCGACTGCTTTCGATAACGTGTAAGAAACTTGATACTGCGTCGAGCGATGAAACCTGCCGCGCAATTGCAATTGAAGTGAATCGTAACGTGAGCTTGCGGACGATTCATAAATCGCTACCGAACCCGCTCGATCCACGGGACGGCCGCCCGAGATCCCGTTGCCGGCGGGCAGTTGGCCAGGTCCGAGGGCCACGCCTGAGACATTTGGTTGAAAACTGACGACATTAATCACGGTAGGAATAAGGAGGGCGTTAGGGCCAAGATTTGGCGTCGTCAATCGCAGCAGATGGCTGCCGCGCGTGCCGACAAAAGCCAGAGAGACGACAGTATTCGGATTCAGCTCCTGTTCCCAGGACAATGAATAGTGCTGCGCTGACGGCATCTGCAACTTGCGCTCGGGCAAGGTAAAGCCAAAGCCGCCGGGAAACGAGGAATTGATAGCCACCAGGCAAGAAAGCGGAACTGCCGGGTTGAGAGTATTCAGCGTGCCCGGTTGAACGATTCGTAAGAACCGCGTGCCGCTTGCATCCGTGCACGGAAAAAATGGCAACGTCGGATCTGAAATATTGAAGCCCACGCCGCCCTCTCGCTGAAGCCCGCCGGCGAAATTCATGGTAAGAAAGTTTGGGAAGACATTTCGAGATTGGCTCACGACGGCTCCGATCGCCTGATCGTAGAAAATTCCGTAGCCGGCGCGAAAGACTGACGTGCCACCCATTAGGTGCTTTGAATAAGCAAACCCAAGTCTGGGTCCAAAATTGTTTCGGTCCGGGTCATAAATCCTCTGCCTGCCGGCCAGGAAAGTTCCTAAGCCTGGCACTAGCGCCAGTGAAGAATCATTGAACGTCTTCTCGATTCGTCGCTGGCTTTCCGCGACGGGTGAGTTGTATTCGTAACGCAAGCCCAGCGAGAGGGAAAGATTTGGCCGCGCGCGCCAATCATCCTGCGCGAAATAGTTGTACTGGTAATAGCGTAGATCGATTTTGGAGTCGGGACTGGTTTGCACGACCTGCAAAACCCCGCTGGGCGCGGAAGCGGCCGCCAGATCGATGGGACGCAAGAATCCAGTTAACTGAACTGCCCCGGTTGGAGCGCGCTGCGCGCCGGGCGTGCCATTGAAGACCAGCAGCGGTCGCGCGCTGCGCGGCAAATCGCTGTGCAATTCGGTCCGCCGAAAATCTCCACCTAACGTGTAACTGTGATTGCCGATTCGAAGGCTCAGATTGTCAGCCAACTGATAAGTATTGTTGACGCGCTGCTGAGGGAAGTTAAAGACGTCGACGCCGACAGGACTAAAGCCGGCAATTTCTACTTGACCCACTGGACCAAGGATGTCCTCGGTTCCGAAATTGAAAAAGCTATCATAGAGCACCGCGTTTGAGCTGGGAATCGTGTCGTTGGCGAACAAGGGCGCGTTCAGCAGAAACCGGCGCTCGTTGGGTCGAAGCGAATTTGCCAGGCGGCTCGGGATGAGAAACTGGCGATCACGATTCTCTTCGAAAACCAAACGCGTGCGTCCATAAGAGGCACGCACTTGATTAAAGATGCTTTCGCTGCCGGGCCCGGGAAGTTCGCTGTTCAGAAAATTGGAAAAATTCTGCGTGCGAATGTTGGGCCGTATGGTCGAGAAAATGGCGCCTCCGACCACCGGAATGTCGCGCCAGTCCTGAGTAAAATTGTATCGAGACGCGATCGATTGCCGCCGTTTGCCGAGGCGAAAGTTGCCATCTACTTTGCCAGAGACATTTTTGCTCTTGCCCCCCGCGGGCAACGATTTCGTCAGGGTGTTGTTTCCATAGATTCCGTTTGGATTATTGGGAAAAGGATAGAGACTAAAAACCGCATCGCCGCTCACCGTGGTAGGAAACGCAACGATTGAATTGCCGCTAAAGGGATCGCGCGAAAGACCGGTGGCGCCGGTGCCGAATATTCCTCGCTCTTCGATTGTGGGAACGGCGAAGCTGGCTTCTTTGGCCGCGTTGGTGACTTGGCCTTCGGCGGAAATGAAATAGAACATGCTGCGACTTTTTCCCAGTTCAAACGGGACCAGCGGCCCACCGATTACGAGTCCGCCCTGCGTGTAGGTGAAAGAATCTTCGCCGCCGCTTTCATTGGTTACCGTTAGCGGCTTGCCATTTCGCAAAACGGGTTTCCCGCCCGCGCGCAACACCGTCGTTGCGTTGCCGAAAGTGGTGTCGAAAAAATTTCTTGCGTTTAGCTGACTCGAATTGAATGTCCCGTACAGAGTCGCATGTGTTTCGTTTCCTCCGGACTTGGAAACGGCATTCACCTGTCCGCCGATGTTGCGGCCAAACTGGGCCGGCGCGAGCAGGGTAGTTATCTGATATTCCTGCACGGACTCGATGGGCTGTGGCACCAGGGCAACGAAACCCTGGCGACGCACGCCTATGTCTTCATCATTGTTGTCGGAACCATCCACCGTAAAATTGTTGCCACGCGAGCGCAGCCCGTTGACGGCAAATTGTCCGGCGGAACCCACGCCCGGACCAACGCCTGGTCCTGCCACG
>QHXG01000298.1 GCA_003222845.1 Acidobacteriota bacterium
ACTGTCTCAAGAGGCTCGGTAGTAATTCTTGAGACAAATTTACCCAGTTGTTGCGTCGCCTCGATCCCGGTTCTTACTGTCTTAGCTGTCTCTTGGACGGCTTTGGCGGATTCTGTGATTTCGTCTGGCATTTCTTTCGCCCCTCAGGGCTTTTGATTCTTTCTTTACTTGATCCCAGGGTGGCGCGCTTCGCGCTTACCCTGCCCCGCGCGATCGAGTTTCAGCAGTGATTGCAACAACACATTCGCCCCATTCTCAATATCCTTCGGACGTGAGAATTCCTTCGGTGAGTGGCTGATGCCGCCGATGCTGGGAATGAAGATCATGCCGACGGGCGCGAGGCGGGCCATGTCCTGGGCGTCGTGGCCGGCGCCGCTGGGCATTTGTTTGGTCGTTAGGCCGAGGTCTTTGGCTGATTGGTCGATCAGAGAGCGGAGGCGCGGGTCGGTGGGGGCGGGAATGTTTACGTTGATCTCTTTGAAGTCGAATTTCACTCTGCTTGCCTGGGCGATCTGATCGGCTTCGGTGCGAATCTTCTGATAGAGCATTTGGATTTTTGCGGCATCGAGATCGCGCAACTCCAGACTGAGAATTACTTTTCCAGGGATCACATTCGGCGCGCCAGGCGAAGCTTGAATCCGACCGACGGTTCCGACCTGCCGGCCGGGAATGCTGGTAACCACGCGATTGACGGCTTCGATGAATTTGGCGGCGGCCAACAGAGCGTCCTGCCGTTGGTTCATCGGTGTCGTGCCGGCGTGATTAGCAAAGCCTTCGATGGTCACGTCCCACCAGTTGATTCCCACGATCCCTTCGACGACACCGATGTCGACTTTTTCTTTTTCCAGGATGCCGCCTTGTTCGATGTGCAATTCAAGATAAGCTGTGATGCTTCCTTTCTCGCGCTTGACCGTGGCGAGCTTTGTCGGATCGCCGCCGATAACACGGATGCCTTCGCGAATTGTTTTGCCACTGCGGCTGACGAGATCGAGTTCCCTTTCCGTCAACTCTCCATCCATTGCCCGGCTGCCGATCAAACCGCCTTCTTCGTTTTGAAAGATGACCACTTCGAGCGGATGCTGCGTGACGATGTTCTTTTCCGCGAGTGTCTGCGCGACTTCAATCGCGCCGAGCGAGCCGACATCACCGTCGTAATTGCCGCCTTCCGGAACACTGTCGATGTGCGAGCCAAACAGAATCGGTCTTAGCTGGTTATCGCTGCCCGCTCGCCGGCCGATGAGGTTTCCGGCAGCATCGATGCTTACGTCGAGTTTCGCCGCGCGCATCAAACCAACGACGTATTCGCGTCCGCGGGCGTCAGCTTCGCTGTACGCGAGACGGCTGACACCGCCTTGCGGATTCTTTCCAAACTCGGCCAGCGCGTTGATATGCGCTATGAGTCGCGGCCCATTCACACGCAGCTCTGTTACAGAACCGGGAGCGGCAGCGACGGGCCTGGGTACGCAGTCGTCCCGACTGCTTGTGCTTGTGCATGCGTCCGTGCTGAGGCTAAGCAGTCGGGACGACTGCGTACCCAGGCCCGTCGCTACCGCTCCGGGTACTGTAACGATCGTTCGCAAAGAACGAAACGGAATCGCGCTGGCTGCACCTAAGAATCCGAAATTGAATTGTCGGCGGTTCATAATACTATGAAGACTATCCGCAGATTGCACAGATTACGCCGAGACGGTTAATTGAGAAATCTATGTAATCTGCGGAATCTGTGGATTAACCTATCTGCGTCCAATGCAAGCTTTCTACGACTGAGATTCTAGTCGAGCGAGCCTGCGCGAGCTTTCCGCCACGCCTTGCGCGACATTCGCAACGGCGTAGAGATCTCTGGCCTCAGCCCACAAACGCTTTGCCTCTTCGACTTCTCCTGCGTTTTCTTTGAGCAGCGCAAAGGGGCGAATTGTGTTAGCCAAATCGAGCGGCTGAGTTTCGTTATCACGGCGGTAAATCGAGAGTGCTTCGTTATAACAAGGCTCCGCCAAACCGTCGCGACCGCCTTCCTGATGAATGTCACCCACGTGTCTGACAGTGTGGGCCAACATCAGAGCATCGCCTTCCTGGCGACAAAGAGCGACCGCTTCCTCGTAGAGCACTAGAGCCGCGGCGCCGTTCTCTAAGTCGCGTTCGATCTGACCTAGCCCTTTAAGCGCCCGGATCAACTCGCGCTTCATCCCCGCCTGCCGGCTGCGCTCTACGGCATCTGCATAGAGCCGGTGCGCAGCGTGCGGACGCTCGAACCGCAGACGATTCGCTTCTCTCATCAATTGAACTATATCGTCCGACGTTAGCTCGTTCATTCTTCTTCTTCCAGTCCGGCGCTTACGCGAAACGTATGTCCGTCAGGATGCCGCAGGTGAAACTCACGAACGTTCCACGGCTCGTCAGTCGGCGGCATTGTCACTGTCATGCCATGTTGCATCGCTAGCTGATAAGCCGCGTCGACTTCGGCCGGCGATTCCAACCACCAGCTCATCCAGACGCCGCCAGTTCCATCATCGCCAACAAACTGCGGCATCGGCCCGCCGCGCGATCCTTGCCCGCCTTGGCAAAGAAAAATTTGAGTTTTGCCATTGCAGACGGCGCCAAACCCTGGCGGGTCTCCCCAGTCCCAGGCTTTTTCCCAACCAAGCTTTGCAAACCACTCAAAGCTCTCGACGATGTTCGAGACGTTAAGTATCGGCGTCAGACCTTCAACTTTCATGATGATTTCCTCGGCTGAAAGTAAGTCGTTCAGAAACCTCGAACAAGGTTTTATTTCACTTTCCAGATCGGAGGGGGCCGCACGGTAGCGCAAGCCGGCCCGCCATCTTTGCCGGTGCCATTTACGCTGGTTTCGATAATTGCGCCTGCGCGTTGTTCGGCTTTTTGAATAAGCTTCCAGTCGATTCCGGCAAGTGGAACCTTCAGGCGGCGACTCCATGGAGTGTTCGATTGGCCGGCATAGGTCCCGATATCGAGATAAACGAAGCGCGCGCCGCACGGGCCCTGCACGAAAGGCCCGGCAAAGTCAGCCGACCCATCTTTGGCTGCTTTGGCGGCGATACTGAATGCGAATTTCAGATCTCCACCTTTGGATCTTTGCTTCTGAACGGTTTCGTAAATGCTGCCTCGACCTTTTTGTAAAGCGAAATCCACGCCGGGCGGTGGTTGCTGCAGGACTACGCGCAAAGCAATCTCAGTTCGCCCCTGCCTTGCTTCAACTTTTGGGCTCGCGCGAGTTTGAGACGTTTTCTTCGTCATGCGTTTAAGTTATCCGCCTCTCGTCACTTCTTCTTCGAAATATACTCGCCCGACGGATCGATCTGTTTCATTGCCGTGATTTGTCCGTTCTCTTCGACAAACTCGACGATCACATCGGCGAACTCGGGAATCCGGAACTTCAGTCCTTTATAAGGAATCAGTTTTTGTTCCGGCGCGCCCAGACGCACGACGTACAGTCCGCTTCCCGGCCGCGCTATCACCTGAAACGTAGCGCCACTTGCCGTCAGGTAAGTTCCGGCGATTCGCTGCGCCGTCGCCTCGTCGAGTTTTGCCGGATGCCGCACAAACGTCACTTCGCCTTCATCGAGCGACATCGTCGCTTTATCAATATCTCCCTGAGGATTGATCGAAAAATTCACTGACCACTTGCCGTCCTGTTCATCGTCAGCCGTATCGAAACGATCATAATGAAAATGCGTTAACGGCAGTTTGATCTTATGAAAATCAAACTGCAGTTGATTACCTTTCATTCCGATTTTCAACATGCCATATGCCGGGTGATCGTATTCGCCGACATAATCCGTGAGCGGGTGCGAAGGCTTCGTGTCGGGTACGCGGCCAAAGCCGGCCTTGCCTCTTGCTTCCATTCCGGCTTTTTTGTTCTTCAAACGAATGTCGAGCAAACGATCAGTCCATGGCGTCAGTTCCATTCCCAGCAGCCTTTCGTACACTGCGTAGCTGATCGGGTTGTACAGAGGCGCGGTGTGATTACCGATCACGAACACGATCACGCCTATGTGTTCGTTGGGCATGAACGAAATTTGTGAGTGAAAGCCCGGCAAGTCGCCGCCGTGAAAGGCGATCAGATGACCGCGATATGAAGCCGTCCAGCGGCCCATTCCATAAGCCTGATTTAGCACTTCCCACCAGCCGCGGGTCTGGCCGGCAGCATTCGGCAAAGCGATCGCCGGTTCGAGTGTCGCCGCCAAAACTTTCGCCGGCAACACTTGTTTGCCGTTGTACTGGCCGCTATTCATCAAAGCGATCAGCCAATGCGACATGTCTTCAATATTGGAAATGATCGCGCCGGCCGGAGCAACGCCTTGCTGTTCTTCGTAGTAAGGAATTTTATAAAGCTCGAACGAGTCGCGTCGCTCTGTGAACGGCACACCAACGTCAGGCTGCTTCAACATGTCGGCAATCGAAAATACTGTGCTGTTCATGCCGAGCGGCTGGAGGATTCTTTCGCGCACAAACTCAGCCCAGGTCTTTCCCGATTGCAATTCAATCGCGTGACCGGCGCCCGCATACATCATGTTATTGTAAAGAAAAATCTGCCGCGGCGATTCTTTCGGCTCAAGGTACTTCAGTCTTTCAAAAAGTTCCTTGGTCGAGTAATCCGATTTGTACCAGATAGAATCGTGCCGGGTGATGCCCGTGCGATGCGCCAGCATGTCGCGCAAAGTGACCGTGTTGTTCAAATAGCTGTCATAGAACTCGATCGTCGGCACCGACTCTTTAATCGGCCGATCCCAGGTGAGCTTTCCTTCTTCGACCAACATTCCCGCCGCCACCGCAGTGAAGAGTTTCGTGTTCGAGGCGATCGTGAACATCGTCTGGGCTGTCAAGGGCAGCTTCTTCTCGTAATCGCGATAGCCGTAGCCTTTCGCGAATACCAGCTTGTCGCCTACCACGACACCAACGCCAATCCCCGGCGCGTTCCAGTCTTTCAAAGTCTTCTCCATGAACGCATCAAAGCCGGCAAGCTTTTGCGTCACGTCTACTGCGTTCTGCGTGAGCTTGTCTTGAGCGTTGCTTAAAGCGCAAAGGGCGAATACGAGTACACAGATCGCGCAACTGATTTTGCTTAATAGCGCGAAGATTGTGCGGCGTTGAGACAAATACATGATTTCCTCCAGTCAGAAAGTTCCGGTGCGCAGATTAGATAGAGGTTCTGAGGAATAGTGTCAAGGAGAAACCACGCGTCGCTTTTGGATCGCCACGGTGAGGGTGCAATTAAAAATGAGAACTGCGCTACCGGCGGCATCCATCAGCGTCGTGTCAGAACCGCGAGCGGTAGCGACCGGATCCTACGCGCAACTGAGCATAAACACTTAATTTTTAAGTTACGGTTTGATCCGGTCGCTACCGCTCGCGGTTCTGACACGA
>QHXG01000299.1 GCA_003222845.1 Acidobacteriota bacterium
GATTACCGGCACGAAAACCATCCAGTTAAGTACGAGATTCCGTAGATAGATCGCAATTAGCGTCCAGGTATCGACCGAGAGCAACCCTTTCCTTGGCGTCAGGTAGTTCGCGTAAACGCGCAGATTGTAGAGTGGCGTCGGTTCAGTTTCGAGCGGATTATCAGGTGTCTTAGCTAACTGCGTCACGACTGTGTTAACGTTTCCGTTTTCGCGGTGAATCCACGCCGATAGCCAACTGGCGATGAAGCCCCCGCCCGAAACCGTCGAGAGATAATCAAACTTGTCGAGCAGGCCGCAACGTGCCAGTCCCTGAAGGATGCCCAGGTTGAATATCGCGCTACGCACGCCTCCCCCGGACAGACAGAGCGCTGAGCGCATCTGTGGTAATTCGCGAATGATCGTATAGAGATCGGGGACGAGTCTCTTGCTTAGCTCATACTTGCAGTCCCAAATCCGTTCCGATGCCGTTTCCGCTGTAGGTTCAATTTCAATTCCTTCTCGCTGGCAAATCTGCGCGACCTGTTCCTCAGTTCTCAGATCCTGGATCTCTGCCAGCTTGGCCTTCACGGTGACAATATTCGGTTGGGTTTCAGCAAGGTCAGGGCGCGTGGATTTCAGTTCATCGAAGAGGACTTCGGCGAGTGTGAGTGGGAATTCTGATTGCGAACTTGGCATGATGGAGTTAACTCCTTTCCCGCTCTCGGGGGTAATAAGGCCGTCAGAGAGTCCGGGTACAAATCAGCCGGACTGATCAGAAATGAAACCGTTTTGGCTGGTACAGGAGGTTTGCGGCGCGCGCAGGCTCTTGAGGTCCAGCCGGAAAACTTCCCTGGTTAGCGACGAGACAATATTTCAATTCGCTCGCGGCGTCAACATTTTTCAATTCAAATCTTGTCGTTGCTGTGGCTCGCGTTTCGCTCGGCTTGCGGTTGAAATTGCAGCGGTTGTCAGAGGTCAGAATAGATTCGGGGAACTCGGGAGCTAAGGCCGCAGGTGACTTCATAGGATAGAGAGCCGATGGTTTTTGCGATCTCCTCGGCGGTAATCGATAACTGACCATCTCGACCCAGAAGAATGACAAGGTCGTCAAGACGAACGTCTGGGACATCGCTAACGTCGATCAAAGTCAGATCCATCGATACGCGGCCAACTACAGGAGCGAAGCTTCCGCGGACGATCACGCGGCCGCAATTCGACAGCGTGCGGCGGTAGCCGTCGGCGTAACCGATCGGAATCGTTGCAATCAGCGAATCGCGGGTGGTTTGAAACGTGCAGCCGTAGCCAAGACTCTCACCTTTGCCGACTTGCTTGAGTAGCATTATGTGCGAGCACAGAGACATTACCGGGCGAAACGATGGAGCTTCAATTTGCGGCGACAGCACATCCTGCGTAAACCCATATAAAGTTCCGCCGGGCCGCACAATGTCGCCGCGCGCGTCAGGATAAGAGAATATCGCCGCCGAGTTGGCCGCGTGGATGGAAATCGACGAGAAACCGTGCTCGCGACAAGACTTCACTGCAACTTGAAAATTGTTGAGTTGTTTTTTGGTAAAACCCTCGTGCGCCGGATCATCGGCGGCAGCCAAGTGCGTCATCACCCCATCGACGCGAATATTCTGGAACTTCTTTACGGCCTCCAGGAATTCGGAGACTTCATCACATAGGATGCCGAGCCGGCCCATGCCCGTATCGACTTTCAAGTGAACGTCCGCCACTACGCCGGCATCTTTCGCTGCGCGATCAAACGACTCGATCATGTCGAGTCGATAGACGACAGGAGTCAGGCGCTGTTGCAGACAGACACTCGCCTGGCCCCTCCAGAATCCACCGAAACACAGGATTGGTTTCGTGTTGCCGGCTTCTCTTAATTCGATTCCTTCTTCCGGCAGGGCGACACCGAACCAGTCAACGCCTTCAGCCTCCAAACGCCGCGCGCATTCAACCGCGCCATGTCCGTAGGCATCAGCTTTGACGGCGGCCAGGACCTTCACATCTTTGCCGACCCGAGCGCGAATCAGGTGAAAGTTGTGCGCCAGAGCGTCGAGATCGATCTTCGCCCAGCTTGGCCGGCCCGTGATCTTTTGCTCTGCAACGGTCATCGCTGGTTTCGTTTTTCCTCTACCCCAGGCGTTCACGCCTGGGAAAGGAGCAAGGAATGCGAATTGGTTCTAGCCTCCTTCAGGAGGCTTTTCATCTAACCGAAAGCCCCTGAAGGGGCTGTGATTGATTCGGGTTCTCCGTTTCCCCAGGCGTAAACGCCTGGGCTAGAGAAACAGAAACACGAAGCACGCGCTAAAATTCATCGCCGCCACGATTGATACGCGCCGATCCTTTCGAGCGATCGAATCGGCTGAGGTAGGCGCCGAGCGCATCTCGATCGAGATCGGCGAAGCGCGCGAATTGATTGAGGAAGGCGAGATAGACAGTGTCGGTCGGGCCGTTGCGCTGCTTGGCGACGATTAATTCGGCGATGTTTCGATTCTCGTCTGTGCGGTTGTATTGCTCTTCCCGATAGATGAAAGCGACCAGGTCCGCATCCTGCTCTATAGCTCCTGACTCACGCAGGTCGGCAAGTTGGGGACGGTGGTCGGTGCGATTCTCTGGCGCGCGGGACAATTGGGAGAGCGCCACCATCGGCACATTCAATTCCTTCGCCAGCGCCTTCAACTCGCGCGAGATCTGCGAGACTTCCTGCTGGCGCGATTCAAAACGACGAGTCGAGCCGGACATTAATTGCATGTAATCAACGACGATCATGTCGAGCTGCTTCTGCTCTGTCGCTAAGCGTCGCGACTTGGCACGCATTTCGAGAACCGAGATTGCCGGCGTGTCGTCGATGAAGATGCGCGCATCGGCCAGTTTGCCCAAAGCCTTTCCCAGACGCGACCACTCTTCATTGGAGAGATATCCGCTGCGAAACTTTTGCGCATCGACGCTGGCTTCCGAGCAGAGCATGCGCATCGCCAGCGCTTCGGCGGACATTTCCAGCGAGAAGATGCCCACCACCGCTTTGTGTTCAATCGCGGCATGCTGCGCAAGCGTCAAGGCCAGACTGGTCTTGCCCATCGATGGACGCGCTGCGATCACGATAAAATCCTGTTTCTGAAAGCCCGAAGTGAGCGCATCGAGCCCGCGGAACCCGGTAGCCACGCCGGTCACGACCAGGTCGCGATGCTCCACGGCTTCGGCTTTTTCCAACACGCGTTCGGCCGGATGCTTGATATGTTCGAAGCCCTGCCGAATCCGCTCATCCGCCAGCGCAAAGATCGCCGAGAATATTCTGCGGCTCGTCTTCTTCTTCCAACGCTTCTGCAGTGATTTTATTCGCGACCTTAACGAGTTGTCGCAGCAAAGATTTTCCGCGCACCACTTTCGCGTACTGGGCGATGCTGGTGACGTGAGGCAAGCCGTAAGTCAGATTGGTCAGAAAAAGCACCCCACCGGATGAGTCGAGCGCATTCTCACGGCGCAATTCTTCGGCTACGAGAATCGGATTGATCTCCGATCCTTTCTCGAACAACGCGGTCATTGCGACAAAGATGCGTCGATGCGAAGGAACGTAAAAGTCCGTGGGCTTTAGCAACTCGACGGCCTGAGCGATGAGCGTGTTGTCGAGAATGATCGCACCCAAAATGGCTCGCTCAGTCTCGGGACTGCTGGGAAGAGGTCGTTCGAGAATGTGGTCGCGAATCGGTTCAGGGGTGGCCATTGAATGAAAACCTGGAACGTCATCGCGACGAAGCGAATTCGTTCAAATCGTATTATGTGAGATGCGGAATATACTACATGCGTTCGAGGAGTCGATAACCCGTTGGTGTTTTATCTCGTGAGATTGTGATTTGCTTTATTCTTAGTCATACAGGGCTTCAGCCAGTGACCAACAGACGCTTGAAAGTTAAAAGGTTTCCTTTCAACCGAACTGCCCGAATCGCCTGGCTAAAGCACAGGGCGACAATGAGAAGGGTGCTATTCACTTGCTTCATTCGTTGGCGATTCGGAAGTTGCGGCTTCGCTGTCAGATTCTTCTTTCAGCGCTTCGACATCGACTTCCACGCCGCCTTCCCCGAGGATGCTCACGGGCAATTCGATGGTCACGTCACGATGTAAGCGCACGGGCACAGTGTAATTACCAAATCGCTTGATTGGCTCGCGCAAAACAATTTTTCGGCGATCAATTTCGTAGCCTTGTTCGTTCAACGCGTGCGCGATGTCCATTGAGGTGACTGAGCCGTAGAGCACGCCCGCCTCTCCGACTTTTCGCTCGAACTTCAAGGTTAGATTGCGCAATTGATTGCCCTGTAACTCTGCCGTCGAACGCTCTTTTGCTTCGCGCTTTGCAAGCGCGGCCCGTTCGCCTTCGATTTGGCGAACGTTGTTGGTCGTCGCTTCAACTGCCAACTTGCGCGGCAGCAAGTAGTTTCGGGCATAACCTGCCTTGACGCGGACGACTTCGCCGCGCGCGCCCAGTTTATCGATGTCTTCGCGTAAAAGGACCTGTTTGTGTGCCATATGAACTCCTCGATATCAGTGTTCAGAGTTCAACCTTTAGGTTGCGGCTTTCGCGTTGGAACAAGCTGAAGCTTGAACTCTGAACTGTGAAACTAGTCCGCTGCGTACGGCAGCAGAGCGATGTTTCGCGCGCGCTTGATGGCTTCGGCCAGCATCCGCTGATGTGCAGCGCACATCCCAGAAATGCGACGCGGCAGAATCTTGCCCCGTTCGGGAATGTATGATTGCAGCAGCTTCACATCTTTGAAATCGATCAAATCGACTTTGTCGATGCAAAAACGGCAAATCTTTCGTCGCTGCATGCGCCGCGGGCCGCGGCCCTGCATCGTGCGGTCATACTCGCGCTCAAAACCAAAATCGCGGTCTTCGTAATTTGATGACATTAATCTTTCCCTCTGTTGATTCGTTCCAATCGGCGCCGTAAAACCCGGTCGCTACCGCTCGCGGTTCTGACACAGCTAAGCTGCGTACTCCTCTTCGATCTCCGGTTCCGATTCGAGTTCGCCTTTTTTCTCGGCAACTCTCCTGGAGCCTGACTTACGCGCAGCTTTGCGGGCGCGCCGTTCTTTTAGTTTTTCGGCACGTCTTCGATCTTCATCCACCCGAATCGTCATGTAACGAAGAATCTGATCGTTGACACGCATGCGACGTTCAAGCTCGGCAATCTCGGCGCCCGACCCTTCGATTTCGAGCAGGATGTAGGCGCCTTCCCGCTTGTGATTGATTTCGTAGGCGAGCTGCCGCCGGCCCATCATTTCGGTTTTGACGATCTGGCCGCCCTGACTGGTGATTATCTTCTGAACGGTCTCGCTGAGCCGCATTACTTCATCATCACCGACCTTAGGGTCGACGATGAAAACTACTTCGTAAGTTCTTTTGTCTGCCAAGTTGCCTCCTCCTGTGGGCAAAGAGCTAAGGGCCAAGGGCTAAGAGCCAAGATCGCCTTAGCAGTTCTGCTCGCTCTTTGCTCTTTGCTCTTTGCTCTTTTTGCTCAATTAAACATCGACATTGCCTTGGCAATGCCATCTCGTAAAACGGCGCGCACTGCTTCAGCGCCTCGTTCTAAAATCTCTTTCACCGCGGGCCGTTCCGCTTTCGGAAATTCATCCAACACGAAACGTTTCGCGTCGCTAACCGGATGTTCCGGTTGGATTCCAATTCGCAGCCGAATAAATTCGTTCGTGCCCAAGGTGGCGATAATCGACTTCAGACCGTTGTGTCCGCCGGCGTTGCCACGCGCGCGTAAGCGAATAGTTCCAAACGGTAGGGCCAAATCATCGCCGATAATGATCAGCGACTTGCCGGCATCAGGCGAATCGGATTTTGCTATCAAACAGGCGACAGCCTCGCCGCTCAAATTCATGAACGTTTGCGGCTTCGCGAGTTTCACTCGTTTACCTTCGATCACCGCGCCCCCCACCAGGGAACGGCATTCGCGTCGCTTAACACTCGCGCCCGCGTCTTCGGCCAACTTATCAATCAGCATGAATCCGAGGTTGTGACGCGTCCACGCGTATTCGCTGCCGGGATTGCCGAGTCCAACAATTATGCGCATTGCCAATTTCCAATTGCCGATTGCCGATCTTGCACTCTCACATGGTTTTCAAATTGGCAATCGAAAATCGGCACTCGGCAATGTTCTACTCCTTCTTGCCTTCCTCCGGCTCTCCCTCTTCTTCCTTCTTGCCCTTGCCGATAACTTCGGGTTCGGCCGGCGTTTCGCCTTCGACTGGAGCCACTACTGCTACCGGCTCTTCCTTGATAATACCCACGGTCGCGATCGCCGTATCGGGATCTGCCAGAATTTCAACGCCGACGCTCACAGGAATGTCCGAAACGTGCAGCACATCGTGAACTGCCAGATTTGTAACATCGACCTCCAGCGCTTCCGGAATCTCGCGGGGTTCGCAGCGGATTTCGATGTTTCGAATAATCTGTTCGAGCATACCAGCCTGCTCACGCACACCAATCGGTTCTCCAACGAGACGCAGGGGCACCGTCGCTTCGATCTTTTCGCCTTTTACTAACCGCTTGAAGTCCGCGTGGATTAGACGCATGCGCACCGGATCGATCTGGCGGTCAACGAACATAACTTCACTCAGCCCGACGCCTTCAACATCGATCGTGAAGATCGTGTTGCGCCCCGTATCGGATCGCAGGATGGCGGCCAACTCACGCAACGGCGCCAGCGCGGACACTGCACCGCCATCGCCGCCGTAAATCGTGACCGGTACTTGCCCGTTTCGACGCGCCCGACGCGCGTCATTCTTTCCGCGCCCATCTCGCGGCGCGGCCTTGACTGTGATTTCTTTTCTCTCCGCCATGATTACTCTCCTGATAATTCCCTCTCCCTCTGGGAGAGGGTTAGGGGTCTAGCTGACCCACGCCCTCCGTAGCTTCGCCCCTCACCCCGACCCTCTCCCAAAGGGGGAGGAAGTCCTTCCTTAAGGATCCAAAGAGGATCGATCGAGTAAAAACTCTATCGCACTCGAATTGTCCTTGCTGAAAGCTGAGGACCGACGGCTACTTAGCTTTCAGTGTTTGCCCTTCGCTTCATACGAAGAGCGAAGAGACGCTGGTCTCTTCATGGATCGACTTGATCGCTTTCGCCAAAAGAGGCGCAATGCTCAAGACTTTGATGTTTTTCAACTCCGCCGCTTTTGAATTCAGCGGAATCGTGTTCGTCACCACGATCTGCTCAATACCAGAGTTTGCCAGATGTTGGGCCGCACGTCCAGAGAGCACGGCATGCGTGAAGCAAGCGTGGACCCGATCAGCCCCCGCTTCCTTCAGGGCCAGCGAGACTTTCG
Organism: Acidobacteriota bacterium; assembly: GCA_003222845.1. Lineage (GTDB taxonomy): Bacteria > Acidobacteriota > Blastocatellia > Pyrinomonadales > Pyrinomonadaceae > UBA11740. Next base: position 7,320 of record QHXG01000299.1, read on the forward strand.
TCAACGAGCCGCCGGTGTCGCACATGTCGTCGACTATCAAACAACTTCGCCCTTCGACGTCGCCCACGACGTTCATCACTTCCGCGACGTTGGGTTTCTCGCGGCGTTTGTCGCAAAGGGCCAATTCGGCATCCAGCCGCTTTGCATAAGCGCGCGCCCGTTCTGCGCCACCGGTGTCAGGCGCCACCACGGTCAGATTAGGAAGCGGCCTCTCCTGATAATGACGAATTATGACTGGCGCCGCGTATAAGTGATCGACGGGAATATCAAAGAACCCCTGGATCTGCGCCGCGTGCAAATCCATCGTCAGAATCCGATCGGCGCCTGCGGTCCTTAAGAGATTAGCAACCAACTTCGCAGCAATCGGCACTCGCGGGCGGTCCTTTTTGTCCGAACGCCCATAACCGTAATAGGGCACCACGGCGGTGAGACGCTCGGCTGACGATCGACGAAACGCGTCGAGCATCACCAGCAACTCCATCAAATACGCGTCCGTCGGCGGGCAGGTCGGCTGCACAATAAAAACATCCGCGCCGCGAACGTTCTCTTCGATTTGAAAACTAAACTCGCCGTCGGAAAAGCGCGCCGTCATCGCTTTTCCCAGATCGCAGCAAAGCTCGTGGCAAATTTCTTCAGCCAGCTTCCGATGCGCAGTACCAGAGAAGACTTTGATGCCGCCAGTGGTGCTCATATTCGCAGTGATGAGTGATGAGTACTGAGTGATGAGAGTCGCTCATGACTCATCACTCATGACCCATCACTGTGGTAATTGGCTGGGGCGGAAGGATTCGAACCTACGAATGCCGATTCCAAAGACCGGTGCCTTACCACTTGGCTACGCCCCAGCATTGTGAGAGACCTCACTTTAGATTCTAATCCAAGCGCCTGAAAAGATCGCCCAGCGCGCTTCGATAACCGTTACGCCCAACCGTTCTACAAGGAAACACGCGCCAACCAGCCTCGAGTACGATCGCCTGAATGGCGCGTTCCTGCGCATTTTCGCAGTCAAAAATCCCAAACACCGCCGAACCACTGCCTGCAAGCAGCGCCGCGTCCGCCCCGGAATTCATTAACGCGGCCTTCGCCCTCTCGATCTCCGGCGCGTGTTCAAACACAACGCGCTCGAAATCATTTTCTAAAGCTTCAGAATGGAAACTGCCAAAGATTTCGTCAGGCTGTGAAGTAGAAAGAATAGTTTTGGCCTCAGTGGATGTCAAGGAACCTGAATTAAGAGATTGGTAAGCCCGTGCGGTTGAACTGTTCGTGTTAGGTTTGATTATCAAAACAAACTTTTCGTCCACATCAGGAAGCGGAGCGATCCTGTTCCCGATGCCAGTTCCATGAGCAGTGCCGCCGAAAAGGAAGAATGGAACATCAGCCCCTAAACTCGATGCGATCTCCAGCAAGTCGTTCCCGTTTGCCGCCAACTCCCACAAATGTGCGAGAGCGAGTAACGTGACGGCCGAGTCTGAAGCCCCACCGCCCAAGCCCGCCTGCGCTGGAATTCGTTTTTCCAAACGAATACGCGCGCCTGTCCTTTGTGCAAAGCGTTTTTGCAAAGCTTCCGCCGCTTGACAGACGAGATTCTCCGGTCCCTCCGGCAATGAGGGATCGTCGCACGACAAAGCGATTTCAGCGGTTTTGGTTACTTCAAAAGTAATGGTGTCGTGAAGGCTGACTGTCTGAAAGATAGTGTCGAGTTCGTGATAACCATCCGCGCGTTTGCCGAGCACACATAGGCGAGGATTGATTTTGGCAAACGCTGGAACTGTAAGTGAACCTTGAGGCCGTGAGTTGACGAGGGATTCCTTAACCGCAGAGGGTGCAGAGGTATTCGCAGAGGGTGCGGAGGAAAAATCTCTCCATGCCTCTGCGAAAACCTCTGCGTCCTCTGCAGTTAGGTCGATCACAGCATTCACAGACCTGCGCGTTCCGCCAATAATCCCGCCTCGCGATTCGCTTCTTTAACTACGACGCTTTCATCCATCGTCATCAACCCTCCATCGCGCATCACGACGCGCCCGTCGATTATCGTCACGCGCACATCAGAAGGCTGTGCCGAATAAACCAAAGAGGAAATAACATCCTGTTTCGGACTGGAATGTAGTTGATTGAGATCGACCACGATTACGTCTGCGCGCTTGCCGACTTCCAGACTACCGATTTCATTGTCCAGACCGAGAGCCCGCGCGCCATCGATCGTCGCCATGCGCAGGACCTGCGCAGCCGACAAGACTTCGGGCCCGTGAGCAAGTTTTTGCAGCAACGCCGCGGTGCGCATCTCGGT